>CADEEX010000340.1 GCA_902826465.1 uncultured Acidobacteriota bacterium | reverse complement strand
ATGTAGGCGGTCGAATAGATGTGAATCAGCGAACCGATGCCGGTGATGACCAGGATCATCAGCGCCGACAAGGCATCGAGCCGCAACGTGAAGCTGGCGTCGAAGTCGCCTGAGGTAATCCAGGTGAATACCGGCTGAACGATGGCGCGACCGTCGGCGGGCATGCCGAGCAGCTGCACGACCGACGTCAGCGCCACGGCAAACGACGCCACCATCGCCAAGACGGCGATGAGGCCAGAGACAGACTGCTTCAGCCGCCGGCCGTAGCTGGCATTGGCGAGGAAGCCGAGGAACGGCAGGAGCGGAATCAGGAGCAGCATCAGGCCGTCACCATTTCAGCGCCTTGAAGGTGTCAGGATTGAGCGACTCCCGATGGCGGAACAGGGCGATGACGATCGCCAGGCCGACAGCGGCCTCGGCGGCAGCCACCGTCATGACAAAGAACACGATGATCTGGCCGTCGGCGGTCCCGAGTGCGCGCCCGAAGGCCACAAACGTCAGGTTCACCGCGTTCAGCATGATCTCGATCGACAACAGGATCGTGATGAGGTTGCGGCGCATGAACACGCCGCCGGCCCCGATCGCGAACAGCAGGGCGGAGAGCACGAGGTAGTCGTTGAGCGACGGCACTAGCGTTTGCCCCGCTCTCCGCTGTGTTCTTCTCGTCGCGCCATCAGCACGGCGCCGACCATCGCCACGAGAATCAGCAGCGAGGTCACTTCGAACGGAAACGCATACGTCGTGAACAGCGTGCGCCCGATGGTCGTGACGGTAATCTCAGGCAGCGGCCCGAAGGCCGACGCGGGCGGCGCTGAGCTCAGCGCCCACACCAGTTCAACGGCCAGCAGTACGGCCAACGCCGCGCCGAACTTCAGCGGCCCAGGCCGCATCAGCGGATGGACACGCACGTCGTACTCGGTGTCTTCCTGCGGCGCGTTCAGCAGCATCACCACGAACAGGAACAGCACCATGATGGCGCCGGCATACACGATGATCTGGATGACTGCCGCGAACGGCGCCTCGAGCAGCACGTAGAGCCCGGACAGCGCGCCGAACGACGCGATCAGCAGCAATACGCTATAGATCGGGTTGCGCTGGGCAATGACCAGCAGCGACGACACCACCGCCAGTGCGGCAAACAGGTAGAAGAGCGTCATAGGCCGAAATACAGCACGCCGGCTGCCGTCGCAATCAGGTTGATCACCGAGGCCGGCAGCAAGATCTTCCAGCCGAATGTCATCAACTGGTCGTACCGGTAACGCGGCAGCGTCCAGCGAATCCACACGTAGAAGAACAGCAGGGCGCCGACCTTGGCGAGGAAGATCAGCCAGCCGATGCCCCACGACGGCGGCACGAACGGGAAGTACCAGCCACCGAGGAACAGGTCGGTCGCCACCGCCGACACCGTCACCATGTTGATGTATTCGGCGAGGAAGAACAGCGCGAACGTCATCGAGCTGTACTCGGTGTGGTAGCCCGCCACCAGTTCCTGTTCCGCCTCAGGAAAGTCGAACGGCGCGCGGTTGGTTTCAGCAATACCGGCCGTCAGAAAGATCAGAAAACCGAGCGGCTGCAGAAAGATGTACCACCGCGCATGTGGAATACCCAGCAAGCTGGCGCCCTGCGCATCGACGATCTCGGTCAGCGACATCGAGTTGGCCAGGATGAGGACGCCCACCAGCGACATCCCGTAGGACAGCTCGTAACTGATCATCTGCGCCGACGAGCGCAGGCCACCGAGCAGCGAATACTTGCTGTTGCTCGCCCAGCCGGCAAGCACGATGCCGTAGACCCCCATCGAGGCGATGGCAAAGACCACCAGGACGGCGACGTTGACGTCGGCCACCTGCAGCTTCATCGGCTCGTCGAGCAGACCAAGCAGCGTCGTCGCCGGACCGATCGGCACCACGGAGAACGCGGCGAATGCCGTCGTCGCACAGACCAGCGGCGCCAGGTAGAACAGCAGCGTGTCGGCGGCGCCTGGCTTGAGGTTCTCCTTGAACATCAACTTCAGGACGTCGGCAAACGGCTGCAACAATCCGAACGGCCCCACGCGCGTCGGCCCGACGCGCTGCTGCATGCGGGCCGCTTCTTTGCGCTCGACCCACACCATGCCGGCCGCGGCATGCACGAGCCCCAGCAGCACGACCAGGAACATCGCAATCTGGCCGAAGATCACCGGATAGGGCGGAAGAAGGAACGACATCGCTAGTGCGCCCCCACCGGCTGCCGGGCGCGCCACTCGGCCTGCAGCGTGCATCGGCCTTCGCGCACGTGCGCCTCGAACTCGTGACGGAAATGCTTCAGTGTCGTCAGCGCCGGCGTCGCGGCGGCATCGCCGAACGCGCACAGCGTCTTGCCGTTGACGTTGTTGGCGACGCTGCCCAGCAGGTCGATGTCGCGCATCGTGCCATGACCGCCTTCGATCTTCGTGAGCAGCTTGTACATCCAGTCGGTGCCTTCGCGGCACGGCGTGCACTTGCCGCACGACTCGTGCTTGTAGAAGTGCAGCAGGTTCTTCGCCAGCCACACCATGCACACCGAGTCGTCCAGCACGATGATGGCCGCGGAACCGAGGAGCGACCCGGCCTTGGCCACTGCATCAAAGCTGGCCTGGGTGTCGAGTTGGTCGGGCAGCAGAATTGGCACCGACGATCCGCCCGGGATCACGGCCTTCAGCTGCCGCCCATTCGGCACGCCGCCGGCGTACTTCTCGCCCTCGATCAGTTCGCGCAGCGTGATGTTCATTGACGCTTCGAACACGCCGGGGTTCTTGACGTGGCCGCTGACGCAGTACAACTTCGGCCCGCCGTTCTTTTCAGGACCGAGCGCCGCGAACCACTCCGGGCCCTTGGCGACGATGAGCGGTACGTTGGTGAGCGTCTCGACGTTGTTGACCGCGGTCGGGCAACCATACAGACCGAATAGCGCCGGGAACGGCGGCTTGTTGCGCGGCTGCGCGCGTTTGCCTTCGAGCGATTCGAGCAGCGCGGTTTCTTCGCCGGCCTCGTAGGCGCCGGCACCGCGGTGCACGTACACCTCGCAGTCGAAGCCCGACCCGAAGATGTTCTTGCCGAGATACCCCTTGGCGCGCGCTTCATCGATCGCCGCTTCGAGGTGCTGCTGCACGTGGTAGAACTCGCCGCGAATGTAGATGTAGGCGACCTTCGCGCCGATCGCGTAACAACCGATCGCGCACCCTTCAATCAGCAGGTGCGGGTTGCGCTCCATCAGCACGTGGTCCTTGAACGTGCCCGGCTCGCTCTCGTCGGCGTTGCAGACGATATAGCGCGGCTTGGTCGACTTCCGGTCGACGAACTGCCACTTCATGCCGGTCGGAAAACCTGCGCCGCCGCGACCACGGAGGCCCGACGCCTTGACCATGTCGATGATCTGATCGGGCGTGTGCGTGAGCGCCTTGCGCATCGCTTCGTAACCGTCGTGCTGCAGGTACGAGTCGAGCGAAAACGCGTTCTTCTGGCGAACGTGGGGAGTGAGTAGCGGCTCCACCTATTTGTTCTCCTTCACCAGGTGACAGCCGGTGAGCGACGCCTCGCCTCTGGTGCGCAGGTCGTCGAGCAGCTTCTTCACGCCTTCAGGGCGCTGATGTTCCTGCCAGGCATCGTTGACCATGATGACCGGCGCACGATCGCAGGCGCCAAGGCATTCGACTTCGAGCAGCGTGAACATGCCGCTCTTGTCTGTTTCACCCGGCTTGATGTCGAGGGCGTGGGCGATTTCTTCGATCAGGCGCTCGGCGCCGTTCACCGCACACGACAGCGTGCGGCAGACGCTCAGCACGTACTTGCCGACCGGCTTCCTGAAAAACATCGTGTAGTAGGTCACGACGTCTTCGACATCGGCCGGCGTAATCTCGAGCAGGCCGGCAACGTACCGCATCGATTCGCCGGTGATGTACCCCTGCTGGTACTGCACCAGATACAGCGCCGGCAATACGCCAGACCGCTTCTGCTCGGCCGGGTAACGCACGATCATCTGCTGGAACTTGGCCAGGTTCTCGGGCGTGTAGACGAACGGTTCCCCCTGGTCGGTGAGCTCGCGCACCGACTTCTGGAACCTGGCGTCGTACGCCATATTCGGATGGAAGCTCACCGGTCCACGTCTCCCATGACAACGTCGATCGAGCCGATGACGGCGATGACGTCGGCGATCAAACCGCCGACGATGAGTCGTTCGAGGGCCTGACAGGCCAGGAGCGACGGCGCGCGCGACTTGATGCGCCACGGGCGATTGGTGCCATCCGACACGATCGAGAAGCCTTGCTCACCGCGCGGCCCTTCCACCGGGACGTAGGCCTCGCCCGCCGGTACCGTAAACCCCTGCGAGTAGAGCAGAAAGTGCTGAATCAGCGCTTCCATCTCGGTATAGACCGCGGCCTTGGGCGGCGGCGTAATCTTCGGGTCGGCAACAGCGTACGCGCCAATCGGCGAGATCCGCTTCAGCGCCTGTCGCACCAGCTTCATCGACTCTTTCAGCTCGGCGACGCGCACCTGATAGCGCGAGTAGACATCGCCCGCCTGCTGGAGGGGCACCTCGAAATCGTAGGTTTCGTAGCCGAGATAGGGAAACGCCTTGCGCACGTCGTAGTTGACGCCAGCGGCGCGCGCAATCGGACCGACCAGGCCGTACGCCACCGCATCGTCGCCGCTGATGGCGCCAACGCCGCGCGTGCGCTCGATGTAGATGTGGTTCTTCGTCAGCATGCCCTCGTACTCGACCAGCTTGATCTCGAGCCGATCGATGAACGTGAGGACCGCTTCATGGAAGCCGCGTGGCAGGTCTTCGCGGACGCCGCCCACCCGCATGTAGCTCGGGAACAGACGGAAGCCGGCGAGCATTTCGTTCAGGTTGAGCAGCAGCTCGCGCTCGCGGAAGCAGTAGAGCATCACCGACACGGCGCCCACTTCCATGCCGTGGGTACCGAGCCACACCAGGTGGCTGTTGATGCGCTGCAGCTCCGCGACCAGCACGCGGATGTCTTTCACGCGTTGCGGCAGTTCGAGGCCGAGCAGTTTTTCGACCGACAGGCAGAACGCCATGCTGTTCGACTGCGCGCTCAGGTAGTCCATGCGCTCGACCAGCGGGATCACCTGCTGCCACTTCTTCTGTTCG
>CADEEX010000339.1 GCA_902826465.1 uncultured Acidobacteriota bacterium | reverse complement strand
GGCCCGGCGGCATGCAGTTCGCGATTGAGGGCGCGGCAACACCGGCCTCTGGCGATCGTCCGCAGGCACGCGGCCGTGCGGTCTCACCCGGCTTCTTCACAGCGCTGAACATTCCGCTGCTGGCTGGTCGCGAGTTTACCGACACCGACACCGCAGGCGCCGAGCGCGTCGTGATTGTGAGCGCGAGCATCGCGCGCGCCCTGTTTCCCGGACAAGACGCAGTGAACCGCCAATTCCATTGGGCCGATCCGGTCGCCAAGTTCGTCAACTTCAGCGAAGAACCACGGCGCATCGTCGGCGTCGTCGCCGATCTGGACGATGAACAGGTTGATCCGCGAGCACCGATGACTGTGTACCATCCGTTCGAACAGGAAGCCCAGGGCGGACGCGTGTTCGTCGTCACGCGTGGCACCAATCCCTACACCCTGGTGCCTCAGATCGAACGCACGGTGCGCGAGATGTCGTCGAATCAGCCGGTCGAGAATGCGGCGACACTCGCCGACATCCGCGCTCGAGTGCTGTCGCCGGCGCGTGTCAACACCGTGGTGCTCAGCGTGTTTGCCGGCGTCGCACTGCTCATCTCGGTGATCGGTATCGGCGCCGTGCTGGCCTTCTCGGTGAGTGGACGCCGACGCGAGTTCGGCATTCGCCTCGCCATCGGATCGCCGCCGGTGCAGTTGCTGCTTGGCGTCCTGCGTCAGGGAGTGGTGATGGCGATCGCCGGCGTCGCCTGCGGAGCGTTCATTGGCTGGGCGATCAGTGCTGTGGCCGGCGCGTATGTGCCGGGGCTGCAGCTACCGGGTGTCGTGGCTCTCGCCGGCGCTGCCGCCCTGCTGATCGTCGCCACTGTACTGGCGTCGCTTGTGCCGGCCCTGCGAGCAGGCAGGACCGATCCAGTGCTGGCGCTGCGGGCGGAGTAGAACGCGACAAGTCAGCCCGGCGGTCTTGACATGCGTGCAACATGCACGCATGCTGATCGCATGTCCAAGATGGTGCAGATTCGCAACGTACCAGATTCGCTGCATCGTAAGTTGAAGCTTCGGGCGACGGCATCTGGGCAAACGCTCTCCGACTACCTCATGGCGGAACTCGAGCGCCTGGTCGCGCGCCCCACTCGAGAGGAGATGCTCACCAGACTGCACGGTCGAAGTCGGGTGACGCTGAAGACCTCGGCCGCCGCCGTCATTCGCGAGGAGCGCGATTCGGCGTGATCGTGGTCGATGCGTCGGCCCTGCTGGAATTTCTCCTGCAAACGCCTCTTGGCGTCCGAGTCGAGGCGCATCTCTTTCCAGGGCCTTCGCCGCCTCGTGAGGAGCGGCGACGTATTGCCAGGCCGTGCCGCGGAGGCAATCGCAGACCTCGCCGATCTCGATCTCCATCGTCACTCCCATCTCCATCTACTGACTCGGGCGTGGAAGCTACGGGAGAACATCACGGCCTACGACGCGATGTACGTTGCTCTGGCTGAAGCGCTCGAGGCGTCGGTCGTCACCTGCGACCGGCGCCTGGGGAAGGCGCCGGGACACCGTGCACGTGTCGAGGTGATTGTTTAGCGGTCCGACCTTCGGGCCACCAAGTCGCCGACTCTCGTGCGCGCCTTGCGCCCTGACGCGCCGTTCGAATCAACGGAAGCCAAACAGCGGCGGGAAGATCGCCACAACAATCGCCGCCCATGCGGAGTGGACCGGCAGGTAATTGACCTGCCATTGCTCGAGCGCAGCAAACGATCGCTGACGACGAAGGAAGCTGGCATAGAGCCAGCCCGTCCACGACAGGTTCACCAGCAGAATGAGATTCTCGCCAAGTGCCGCCACCTTGTTGGGGGTGAAGCCGAACTCGGAAATCCGCGCCGCGATCGCCGCCAGCGCGACGCCGTCAACGACCAGTGCACTGACCACTAACAGCAGCTGCAGGGCGTCAAAGACATCAGGCGGCGCCTCAGGATCGCGCGCCGACGCCGAGTAGAGTACCAGTCCAACCACCAGCACGAGCAGCAGGTCAAATGCGATCAGTACTTCGCGCTGCACGTTGATCGGGCTTCCGGTCCACACCATCGTCGCCAGGAACGTCAGCAGCAGCAGTGTAAAGAGGGGCGTGAACAGCCGCGTGAGCACGGGCGCCATGTTTTCGATGACGCTCTGTTTCGCCTCGACGAGCCACGAGCCGACAATGACGGCACCGGCCGCGCCGCAGGGAATCAGCCAGCCACCAACCAGCCAGCCGGGGTTCACGTCGATGGCCAGGAACATCGTTATTGTGAAGAGAGTGAAGACGCCGCCACCGAGCGCGATCAGCACGTAGTAAATCGCCAATTCGCCAGAGAAGCGGACGAAGTCCATGCGCCCGCTGCCAGAAAACCAACGGTCTCCCACATAGGCGACGCCAACCGCCAACCACAGGGCAATCGGCAGGTGCAGGATGGTCAGCAGCTCGGTGTCGGGAATCTCGGGCGGGGGGACGGCGACAGTCGGCCACGGGAAAACGTTGGCAAACAGCGCCCCGGCCGCGAAGGGCAGCCCGAGCCAGAGTGCGCGCATGGCATTCCACCCGCGTTTCCACGCAAAGTAGACGGCGAGCAGGGGGAAGACGAACAGGCTGGCGTTCCGGAAGTAGAACGGCGGCACGTAGCCATCGGGGTTGAGCCTCACACCGAACAGCGTCGGCACTTTAACGGCCAACGCCGCAGCGACGACGAGGGCCAGCACCACGAAGACTTCGCGCCGCTTCGTGTCGGCCTGTTCATCGGCCGCGCCTGGCGTCATGACCAGCTGCTTCCAGAGCCGCTCGGAGTGCGCGCGGGCGAACTCGCGCGACAGCGCATCAAGGCTGCCCATGCGTTTCACCGCTACGAGGAACGCTTCGTCGCCAGCCAGGCCGGCGCCGGTGAGCGCGCCGACCTGATCGCGCAGGTGTTCCTCGAGCTCGTCAACATCCGGTCCGTGAAGAGCGCTGTGGCGCTGTGCGTAGCTGCGCCACTGCGCAATCTGATCCTCGATCGCCCGATCGGCGAATGCCGTCATGCCATGCTCGCTTTCATCCAGATGCCGCGCAGGGCGTTGTCCACCACCTGCCATTGCTGCCGCTGCACGGCGAGCTGCGTGCGGCCATCCTTGGTGATCCGGTAGTAGCGACGCTTGCGTCCGGTCTCGGCTGCGCCCCACTTCGCCGCGACATGCCCCTGACGCTCGAGGCGGTGCAGCACGGGATAGAGCATGCCGTCGGTCCACTGCAGATGTCCGCCCGACAGCTCCGCGACACGCTTGATGATGGCGTAGCCGTAGCTATCGCCCTCGGCAAGGATGGCGAGGACGAGCGGCGTGGCGGAGGCCGCCACGAGGTCCTTGGTCATCTCCATACGTCGCAGTCTTATACGTTGCAGTTCTATGTATGTCAACAGACGGGCGTAGAATGACGCGGCTTTCACCTTGCGAGGTCCTATGACGAGACATGCGTTCCTGACGTGCACCGCCGCCACACTTGTGTTGACCACGTTGGTGCCCACAGTGCTGCGATCGCAGGCGCCATCGACGGTCGCCGCACTTCCGCAGGCATGGACACCACCGGCGCGCGCCACGTTCCAGACCGGTCAGGTCACGGCGGTTCGCGCCGGCCGGCTGTTCGATCCGCGATCAGGCACACTGCGCGCGAATCAGATCATCCTGATGCGCAACGACCGGATCGTCGAGGTCGGTCCCAACGTGCAGATTCCCGCTGGTGCGCGAACCATCGATCTCAGTCGCGCCACCGTGCTGCCGGGCCTCATCGACACGCATCTGCATGTGATGACCGGCAGCCCGCTCATCGCGCCAGGCGGACCAGGCATCGGGCCTCGAGGCGCAGGGCCCACCGGCTTCGCGCAGCCGATCCCGCATCACACCCTGGCCGCGCTGGTGAACGCACAACGCGACCTGAACGCCGGGTTTACGACGGTCGTCGATCTGATGTCGCACGGCGGCTGGTTCGGCACGGTCGACCTGAAGAATGCGATCAACAGCGGACTGGTGCAGGGTCCGCGCATGCAGGTGGCCGGTCCCGGCATGATCAACGCCACCACCACCGCCGCGAAGGTGCCGCTGCTCGACCGGGAACCGATCTCAAATCTTGGCCACATCGTCGCCCGCACGCCGGCCGGTGTCCGCAAGGCGGTGGACGATCAGGTGGCCGCCGGTGTCGACTGGATCAAGATCTACAGCACCAACGAATACACCCTGAAGAGGGACGGCACCGTCGAGGCCACGCCCACGTTCACCCTCGAAGAAACGCAAGCCATCGTTGCCGCCGCTCATGCCAAAGGGGTGAAGGTGGCGTGCCACGCTTACGCCGGCGAGGGACTTCGCAACTGCATCAGCGCTGGCGTCGACGTGCCCACGCATGCGATCGACCTCGACGATGCGTCGTTGAAGATGCTGGTGGACAAGCGCCTGCCGCTCACCGTGACCATGTTCGACCTGAGCATGGAGCACGCGCGCGAGATGGAGCGCTACGGCAACAGCCGATGGTCGATGATGGAGAAGAGTTTCAGGAAGGCGCTGGCCGCCGGTGTGGTGCTGCCGTTCGGCAGCGGCGCCGGACCGTTCCCACACGGCACGCAGGGCGAGCAGTTCGCGTATCTGGTGAAGTGGGGCGTGTCGCCAGTGCAGGCGCTTCGTGCGGCCACCACGATTGCGGCCGACACCATCGGCTGGTCGGCGGATGTCGGCGTCGTAGAGGCAGGCAAGTTCGCCGACCTGGTGGCCGTGGCCGGCGATCCGCTGGCGGACATCACCGAGATGTCGCGTGTGATGTTCGTGATGAAGGGCGGACAGGTGATCCGCCACGACGCAAAATGAGAGGAGCGGGCGCTACCGAAAGAAGCGGCGTGGCAGGAGTTGATGTCAGGAACACACGAAGCGGTCGATTCTGGCACTGTCGAGGACAACTGAGCCTGGTCGCTTGGAAGGCACGATCGGCAGCGAGACCGGCGCTGCCGACTTTCGGCGGCCGGATCTCAGCACGTGGTCGATGCCGCGCAGAATGAGCTCGCTCGTCGAAATCCCTTCGCGTAAAGCCCGAGATTTCAGTTGGCGATTCATACCATCCGGAATGTCGATGGTCGTTAGCATTTCATCGTTCCTCCCGCACTAATTCTATAATCGACGCGCGAGCTCCTGATATCACGATA
>CADEEX010000338.1 GCA_902826465.1 uncultured Acidobacteriota bacterium | reverse complement strand
AAGGCCAGGTGGGGAAGGGCGAGTCCATCATCGAACTCGATGGTGATGTCAAAGTGGAGGCCAGCGACGGCCTGATACTGACGACCAGTCACGCCACCTTCACCCAGAACGACGGCATGACGCGGATTCCTGGCATGGCCCACTTCTCGCGAGGGCGCATGGTCGGATCTGGCATCGGGCTGAATTTCGACCAGGCGCAGGACATTCTGACGGTCATCGACGAGGCCCGCGTTCAGGTCTCGGCGGATGCCAGCGGCGCCAACGCCACTGACATCGCGGCCGGGTCACTGGAGTTCAGGCGCCGCGAGCACAGCATGCGGTTCGAACGGTCGATGACCGCCACCCGGGGCGGCCAGGTGATCGGGGCCGACATTGCCGTGGCACACCTGACGGCTGACGAACAGCATCTCGAAGCCATGGAACTGCGCGGCCAGTCGAGCATTCGCGAGTCGCGCCACGTGACAGGCGGTCTGCAGACACTGACGGGACGCGACATGGATCTCAAGTACGGCCCCGATGGGCAGGCCATCGAGCGAGCGCTGATCAACGGCGACGCGGTCATCCAGCTCGCCGGCGAGCCTCGACAGGCCGGACGCCAGATCTCCGCCAATGTGATCGACCTGGCGGTGGCTCCTGACGGGACCACGCTCAAGGGTCTCGCAGCCAGAGACGCCGTGCGTGTCAATCTGCCGGGGGATGCCGGCGGGGTTTCGCGCACCATCATGGCGCAGGCCCTCGACGGACAGGGCGACGATCAGCACGGGCTCACCAGCGCGCGTTTCGACGGAGCCGTTCAGTTTGCCGAGAAAGGACCGGGCCTCGATCGCGCCGCGCGATCCGCGACCCTCGAGGTGGCGGTGGGACCCGGGTTCAGCAGCATCAGCGATGCGCGGTTCTCGCGTGCCGTACGATTTGCTGACGGCGCGCTGTTCTCGACCTCGGCGCTGGCGCGGTACGTCCTCGACGCCGGTACGCTCGAACTGACCGGCAGCGAACCGGGCAGCCCCACGCCGCACATCGTCAACGACCAGATTGCGGTCGACGCCGCGCGGGTGAATGTCACGCTCGATGGCCCGATTGTCAAGGCGTCGGGCACAGTGAAAAGCGTGCTGCAACCGAAGAAGGCCAACGCATCGGGCAAGGACGACATGAAGTTGCCGTCGATGCTGAAGCAGGACCAGGCGGTCAACGTCACCGCAGATACCCTCGATTACCACGGCGCCGACGCACGCGCCGTCTACACCGGCAACGCCTTGTTGTGGCAAGGCGAGACGCAGATCAAGGCCGCCGCCATTACGATCGACAGCCGGAAGGGCGACCTCGACACCACCGGTCCGGTCGCGACCGTCGCGGTCCTGTCGCAGACGGGGAAGGACGGCCAGCTGGAACGGGTGCGAACCCTCGCGACCGCCACACGATTCCAGTACGAAGATGCACGTCGGCGCGCGACCTACACCGGCGAGGCGCACATGCGCGGCCCTCAGGGCGACCTGACCGCCGACCGTATCGAGCTGTTTCTCAAGGATGGCGGCGACGAACTGGAGCGGGTCGAGGCGTTCGATACGCTGTCGCTGCGTTCCGAGTCGCGAAAGACCACGGGCACGCGACTGACATACTTTGGGGCCGAGGGGCGCTACGTCGTAACAGGCGCGCCGGTGAAAGCGGTGGACGATTGCGGACAGGAGACCACTGGACGCACATTGACCTTCTGGAGAGCCACCAATAAGATCATCGTCGACGGCAACGAGCAGGCCCGCACCCAGACCACTGGCAAATCGAACTGTCCGGGCACCTAGACAGCGTGACCTGACACCCACCCGATGGCCACTCTCCGCACATTCAATCTCACCAAGTCGTACGGCGGCCGCACCGTGGTGCGCGGTGTCAACCTCGAGCTCGCCGCCGGCGAGATCGTCGGGCTCCTCGGCCCGAATGGCGCCGGCAAGACCACCACGTTCTACATGACGACGGGGCTGGTGGCGCCAGACTCTGGCCGGGTCGAACTCGACGGCGTTGACGTCACCGACGACCCGATGTACGTCCGTGCCCGTAAGGGTATCGGCTACCTGCCGCAGGAGTCGTCGATCTTCCGTGGCCTCACCGTCGAGCAGAACATCATGGCCATCCTCGAGACCATGAAGATGGACCGCTCGGCGCGGAAGGCCCGCGTGCAGGAGTTGCTGGCCGAGTTGAGCCTGACACCACTGGCCAAGTCGAAGGCCTACACGCTGTCAGGCGGAGAGCGACGGCGGGCAGAAATTACACGTGCCCTGGTCATGTCGCCGAAGTTCATCCTGCTCGACGAACCGTTTGCCGGCATCGACCCCATCGCCGTCACCGACATCCAGAAGATCATCTTTCATCTGCGCGACCGCGGCATCGGTGTCCTCATCACGGATCACAACGTCCGCGAAACGCTGCGCATCACCGATCGCGCCTACATCGTGAGTGGAGGCGTCATTTTCAAGAGCGGCACTCCGGCAGGACTGGCCGCAGATGAAGAGGTGCGGCGGATTTATCTGGGGACGGAGTTCCGCTTGGACTAAACTAGGCGTGGCCTTTGCATAGGCCACCCGGTTCAATGGGAATCCAGCAGAAACTACATACCAGACTCGTTCAGAAGCTCATTCTGACGCCGTCGTTGCAGCAGGCGATCAAGCTGTTGCCGATGTCCACGTTGGAGCTGTCCGACTTGCTCAACCAGGAAATGGTTGAGAACCCGATGCTGGAGGAAGTGCCGACCGAAGATCTGCAGCCGGCCGAAGCCACCCAGCAGGCGGACAAGGCCGAACCCGAGCAGCAAACCAACAAGACCGACACCTGGGACGATCAGGACTACGAATATTTCTTCGGCGACTATCTCGACGACGGCTACCGGCCCAAGGCGCCACAGGAAGTCAAGGAACTGCCGCCGATCGAGAACACGTTGTCGACCTCGAGCTCGCTGTCCGACCACCTGCTCTGGCAGTTATCGATGCAGTCCGACGACTCTGCCGTGCGCGATATCGGCACCGCCATCATCGGCAACCTCGACGACGACGGGTATCTGGTCGCTTCATTCGAGGAACTGGCGTCGATGGGTCCATGGTCCGTCGAAGACGTCGACCGGGCCCTGCGCCTGGTCCAGGGTTTCGATCCGACCGGCATCGCGGCACGCGATCTTCAGGAATGCCTGTTACTGCAGCTGCGTCATCTCGGCCTCGACGGCACCGCGACGGAGAAGATCGTCACGGAGCACATGAAGCTGCTCCAGAACCACCAGGTCCCGGAAATCGCCAAGAAGCTCGGGATGACGATCGACGACCTGAAGGAACACATCGAGGTCATCAGGAACCTCGATCCCAAGCCGGGGAGCCGCTTCAACCCGACGCCGTCGCAATACGTCATCCCTGATGTCTACATCGTCAAGGTTGAAGATCAGTACGTGGCGGCGCTGAACGAAGACGGACTGCCGCAGATGCGCATCAGCCCGGTCTATCGTCGACTGCTCGACAAGACCACCGAGAACACCGACGAGACGCGCGCCTACGTCAAGGACAAGTTCCGCTCGGCGCTCTGGCTGATCAAGTCGGTGGAACAGCGCCAGAAGACGATTCACAAGGTCGCGACCAGCATCATCAATTTCCAACGCGACTTCCTCGACCACGGCATTGAACACCTGCGTCCGCTCGTCTTGCGCGATGTCGCCAACGACATCGGCATGCACGAGTCGACCGTCAGCCGCGTCGTCACCAACAAGTACATGCACACCCCGCAGGGGGTGTTCGAGATGAAGTACTTCTTCCACAGCGGCATCAGCAGTTCGTACGGCGAGAGCGTGTCGTCGGTCACGATCAAGCAGCGCATCCGGAAGATCATCGAGAACGAAGATCCGCGAAAGCCGCTCAGCGACTCAAAAATTGTCAGCATCCTCCAACGCGAAGGGCTCGAACTGGCGCGCCGTACCATCGCCAAGTACCGCGAGGAGCTGAAGATTCCGACGTCCAACCAGCGAAAGATCCTCTACTGATCCCCCATTCATGCGTGTTGATCTCACTGGACATCAGCTCGACATCACCCCTGTGCATCGTCGTCTTGTCACGACCAAAATGGCGAGGCTCGAGCGGCTGCTCAACGACGCCGCCGTGTCCGCGCAGGTAGTACTGTCCACCGAGCGTGTCGGTTGCCGTGCCGAAATCACGCTGCACGCCAGGGACGAGCGCTTCCTGCACAGCGCCGGCATCGGAGAAAACTTCGGGGCCGCCATCAAGGCAGCCATCGACAAGCTGGCCCAGCAGGCCAAGACCGTCAAGGGGAAATGGGAGGGCCGGCGACGCCGGACCGCCAAGCCGGCGACGTCTGTGGCGGTGCGCAAGAAACCCGCAGCCGCTCGCACGCGTCAGACTCGCGGCTGATCGACGCGCGGTCTCGCGATGACGAGCCCCTCGTATCAACACGGCATCACCGTCGAGGCGCTGCTGCCGACACGGCCTGACCCGGTCCTCGCCATCGAGGTCCTCGCCGGCGCGCATGGGTTGTCGCGCGCGATTACCAGCCCGCACATCCAGAAGACGGGACTGGCGCTGGCCGGCTTTCACGACTATCTGAAGCCTGGCCGCGTGCTGGTCTTCGGCGAGAGTGAAATCCACTTTCTTGCCGGTCTCGAGGAACAGGCCGTCCGGCAGGCGCTCGACCGTGCCTATGCCACGCACATCCCATGCGTGCTGATCACCGGTGGTCTCGAACCACCGGCGGTGCTGCTTTCGGAGTGCGAACGGCAGGGCATCCCCCTGCTACGCACCAGCGAGCCGACGCCGTCCGCCATCTCAAAGGTGTCGATCGTTCTTGAGGACAACCTGGCGGAGCGCACCGTTATCCACGGCGTACTCCTTGACGTCCTCGGCCTGGGCGTGCTGATCACCGGCGAGAGCGGCATTGGCAAGAGCGAGTCCGCGCTCGACTTGATTGCGCGCGGCCACCGTCTGGTCGCCGACGACACCGTGGAAGTGCGACGTCGCGCCGAAACACGACTGGTCGGCAGCTGCCCGGAACTGACCCGCTATCACATGGAGATTCGCGGTCTCGGTATCATCAATATCAAGGAACTGGTCGGCATGCCCGCCACGGGCACCTCCAATTTGATCGGTCTGGCGGTGCAACCGGACCACATGATCGGACGGCCGCG
>CADEEX010000337.1 GCA_902826465.1 uncultured Acidobacteriota bacterium | reverse complement strand
GGCCCCAGCGGTAGTCGGCGTAGATCTTCACGAAGTCGATGCCGTGGCCGATCTGATTCCGCACCACGCGCGTCACGCCCTCGACGCCGTCGGCCTCCTCGGCGCCCTGCGGCACCGTGATCTCCGGCGCGAAGCCCTCAGGGAAGGTCGGGAACGGTCGATCGAGCACGATGCCCATCATTTCCCAATGACCGGTGACTGAATCCTTGCCGGCTGAACGCTCGGCCATCCTCCCCGTCGCCCCTCGGGCATCGTCTGCCGGCGTGGTGCCGATCGACGCCACGCGGCCCAGACCGAGCGCGCGGAGGGTCGGAATGTGCAGCGGCACCTGCTTCGCGATGTTGCCGAGCGTGTCGCTCCCCTCGTCGCCGTAGAGGTGCGCGTCCGGCAATTCGCCAGCGCCGACACTGTCCATCACGATGAGAATGACGCGGGAAGGATTCAGGACACGGACTCCTTGAGTCGTGAGTCGAGCAGCTGCTCCACGGCGGCGATGGTAGACGGATGCTCGCCAGGGCCGTCGAACCATTGTAGGTTAGGTTCTTTGCGGAACCAGATCAACTGACGTCGGGCGTAGCGGCGGTTCTCCTGCGTGATCAACGCGCGCGTCGCCGCCTCGTCTCTGACGCCGTGGAGCAGCTCCAGTGCCTGGCGATAGACGAGCCCGCCGAACGGACGCGCCGACTCCGGCACACCACTCGCGAGCAGGCCGCGGATCTCGTGCATCAAGCCGGAGTCGAACTGCTGATCGACGCGCCGCGCCACCCGCTCGGCGGTCAGCGCCGCGGGAATCCGCAGCGCAATCGCCGTCACGGTGACGTCGTCGATGAGCGACACGGTCTCGGCAAAGTGCGCCGTCAGCGGCTTGCCGGTGCTCCAGAACACTTCGAGCGCACGGACGATACGTTTGCGATCGCGCAGTTGTATGCGCCACGCCGATGGACGATCGACGCGGCCCAGCATCCGGTGCAGAAACTCGACGCCTCGCCGATCCGCCATCTGTTCGAGCCGCTGCCGCAACTCCGCGTTCTTGCCTGGTCCTGGAAAGAGGCCGCGCGTGAGCGCGCGGTAGTAGAAACCGGTGCCGCCGACGAGAATCGGCAGGTGTCCGCGGGCGTGGATATGGCGAATCGCCCGCGCCGCATCGCGCGCATAGTCTGCGGCCGTGTACTCGTCCATCGGATCGGCGATGTCGATCAGATGATGTGGAATTCCGCGCTGCGACGCGACTGGAACCTTGTCGGTGCCAATATCGAACCCGCGATACACGGCCGTGGAATCGCAGTTGATGATCTCGCCGCGATGACGCTCCGCCAGCGCCAGGGCCAGCGCGCTCTTACCAACGGCTGTCGGGCCGAGCACGGCAATCGCGCGAACGGAGTCGCGCGACGCGTCAGCGGGGCGGCCAGCGGCCACTCCGGAGGGTGCCCCCCCGGGGTCGCGTCCGACGTCGGCATCGGCGCGATCAGCCACGGCTGCGCATCAGCACGAACAACCCGATCGCTGCCAGTGTGAGCAGCAAACCGACGTGCTGCGCCCTCGTCACTGCGGCGGGTCTTCGTTGTAGAAAAAGGTAACGGTGAAGAACGCCTTGTCGGCCGGATACTCGGGAGGCAGCGCCGCGGTCGGGTTCGACGATGCCAGTGCGCCGTACGCGGCGGTGTTGAACGCCTGGATGCCGCTCGGTCCAGCGACATTGAGGTCGGTAATGCTGCCGTCCTTGTGCACATTGAAGGTGACCACGACGTGTCCCTTCATGGTCATGGCGGACAACGGAATCAGCGGCTCCCAGTTGCGTTTGACCTGCGCGATAAAGCGACGAATCCATGGGCCGAATTCGACGCCCTTGGTGTCGAATTGAATCGCCGGTCCGAACGCGCCAGTGCCCTGCACATTCTCGAATTGATCGCGCTGCACGTAGCGCTGCAGATTCCGCAACGAGTCGCCGAGCGAGCCCCCCTGTGGCCGCGCCGGTGGTGCGGGCGGCGTCTGCATGCGGTTGGTGGGCAACTGTAACGACGTCTGCGATTCGGGAATGCGCGGAAACTCCTCTGCCACCTGTGGGGCTGGCGGGGCCACCTCTGGGGGCGATGGCTCCGGCTCAGCCCCTCGACCACGTGCGACGTCCGGCAGGCTCTGCTCGAGCCGCTCCCGTGTGTTGCCGCGAGAGAACGGCTCGGGGTTCGCTGGGAGGGGCGCGCGTTCTGGCGCTTGAGACTTGCGGTCGAGATCTGATGGTGGCGCCTTCTCGACCGGCGCCAGCGACTTCATGTCGACGCGCGGCTGCACGAACACGAACGTGGTCGGCTCTCGCTTCGGCACCTCGGCGACCGGACGCGGACGCGACTCACTCTGTTGGAGAAACGGAAAATACTTCGGGCCGAGCAGCACGATGATCACGCCCATCAGATGGACGATGATCGACAGGAAGACGCCATCACGCCAGGTGAGCGGTCCGCCGAGCGGCCGGATGTCGGGCTTTGAATCCTCGATCTCGAAGTACATGAGGGACTTGGGGTCAGTATAACAATCGAGGATCGGATGCTGGATGCCAGATTCTGGATACTGGCTGGCGCCTTCAGCCGCGCGTCGCCGTGTAGAGATAGACGATGCCGAAGGTCAATGGCCTTGCCTGGATGTCGACGAAGCCCGCATGTCGCAGAATTTTCACGAACTCATCCGGACTGGCGAAGGCCCCGACCGAGGCTGGGAGGTAGCCGTAGGCCGCGTTATGCTTCGAAATGAGTCGGCCAATCGCCGGCAGCACGCGATTGAAGTAGAAGCGATAGGCGCTGCTGACGAGTGGCGTGGTCGGAATCGCGAACTCGAGAATCGCCAGGCGTCCGCCGGGCGCTAGCGTCCGGCGCATCTCCGCACAGGCCGCCGCCGTGTTCTGCACGTTGCGGATGCCAAAGCCGATGGTGATGGCGTCGACGGCACCGTTCCCGATGGGTATGTTGGCGGCGTCGCCGCGGATCAGCGTGATCGCCGGGTCGAGTCGCGCCGCCCTGAGCTTGTCGAGACCAATCCGCAGCATTTCGCCCGCAAAGTCGACGCCGACGACCGAGCGTGCCGGCGGTGTCGCCGACCGCGCGGCAATGGCGAGATCCGCCGTGCCGGTGCAGAGGTCGAGAACACGCTCGCGGCCGGTGAGCGCCAGCGCGCGCACGGCACGCTTCCGCCAGCGCTTGTCGATGCCGGCACTCAGCAGGTGATTGAGGAAGTCGTAGTTCCCGGCAATCGCATCGAACATGCCGGCGATGCGATCGGGCGACTTGGAAATGTCGGGGGCCGTCACTTTGGCACTTGCCCGGTCCACGCCGGATAGAGCGCATGGTCGAAGCCGAGCGCCGAGAGGATCTTGCCGGCCATGAAGTCGGCGAGGTCGTCGAGCGACTTCGGCATCTGATAAAACGCCGGCATCGCCGGGAGCACGATCGCCCCGGATTCTGCACACAGCACCATGTTCCTGAGCTGCGGCAGGCTCATGGGCGTTTCGCGCGGCACAATCACCAGGGGGCGCCGTTCTTTCAACATGACGTCGGCGGCACGCTCCACAAGGTTGCGCGACAACCCATGCGCCACACCGGCCAGCGTCTTCATGGACGCCGGCACAATCACCATGCCCATGCAGCCGTGGCTGCCGCTGGCGATGGTGGCGCCAAGATCGCGGTTGCTGTGAATCGTCATGCTGCCGGCGTCCACGTTCTCGCCGTACTTCTCGACCAGGAAGGGACGCAGGCGATCAACCGATGCCTGATCGCCCAGTTCGTCCCGCAACAGGCGCCGGCCGTAGTCAGAGATCACGACCTCCACATGCAGGCCATCAGCGAGCAGGGCCGCCAGCGTGCGCACGGCGTACAACGCACCGCTAGCGCCGGTAATGGCGACGGCGACAGACTTCCGACGTTCAGCGCACATAAACGGATACCGCAAGGACCACGAGATACAGGATGCCCACGTAGCCGTTCAGATCGAAGGCTCGCTTCACCTGGGACAGATCGTCGGGGCGCACGAGCGACTGCTCGTAGACCAGCATCATCGCCACAACGCCAACACCGACATGGTAGAACCAGGGCAACGGCGTTGCCCACGCCAGCCCCAGGAAGCAGATCACGGCGACGACATGCATGGTGCGCGAGATCCACAGCGAGCCGGCCACGCCGAATCGGACCGGAATCGATCGCAGCCCGTGCGCCCGATCGAACTCGACGTCCTGACAGGCGTAGAGGACGTCGAACCCCCCGACCCAGAACCCAATCGCCGCCGCCAGCAGCCACGGTTCGAGTCCGCCACGCCCACCGACCGCGAGCCAGCCGCCCACCGGCGCGACCGCCATCGCCAGTCCGAGAAACAGTTGCGTCCACGTCGTGACGCGCTTGGCCAGCGAATACCAGAACACAATCGCCAACGCCACCGGCGAAAGGTAGAGACAGAGCGGATTCAGCCGCCACGCGGCCAGGATGAACACCACCGACGACACCACAACAAAGGCGATCGCCTCCGTGCGGCCGATCAGGCCGCGCGGAATCTCGCGATTGGCGGTCCTTGGGTTGATCGCGTCGAAGCGCGCGTCGACCAGGCGATTGAAGCCCATCGCCGCCGAACGCGCCGCTACCATCGCCACGAGGATCCAGCCGAGCATCGACCACGTGAACGTCGTCTGGCGAGCCGCCAGCAGCGCGCCAGCCAGAGCGAACGGCAGCGCGAACACCGAGTGGCTGAAGCGAACGAACGACAGGTAGGTGGTCAGGCGGGACACGGGGGCTTTAGGGCTTAGGGCTTAGGGCTCAGGGCGTGTCTTCGAGCCACCGAATTGCGTCAGGCTCGATGCCACCGACCAGATATTCTTCCACATCGGCGATTCCCGGCGTGATCGAGACCGCGAGCAGACGTCCGCGCTTGCCCGGCTCGATGGTGCCATAGTCGCCGCCGAACCCCAGCGCGTCCGCTCCGTGCTTGGTGGCGCTCTCGAGCAGGCGTGCGGCCAGCACGGTCGGGGCAATGCGTCGAAGCGCCGCGATCTCGGCAAAGACGCTGAGGTCAGCCGTGCTGGCCAGGCTGTCGGTGCCGACCGCGACGCGGACACCCGACGCATAGAAGGCGTCCACCGGCGGAATGCCGGCCCCGGTGTGTGCGTTGCTGCGCGGACACGCCACCAGGGTCGCACCCCGCCGCGCCAGCGTTGCCAGATCGTG
>CADEEX010000336.1:1240-5229 GCA_902826465.1 uncultured Acidobacteriota bacterium | reverse complement strand
ACGAGCATCGATCCCGCGAACACGATCGCCCCGGCCACAGCCAGCCGCGGACTGAGCGGCTCGCCCAGCACGAGGGTGCCGAGCACCACCGCGATGATCGGGTTGATGTACGCGTAGAGCGAGACCGTGGCCACCGGCAGGTGCTTCAGCGCATAGGCGTAGGCGAGAAACCCGGCAATCGATCCGAAGAACAACAGGTAGACGATGGCGGCAAGTGTGCGCGGCGTGAACGCCATCGCCGACCACTCGCCAGCGAGCGTGCCGAGCATCGTGATGATGAGGCCGCCGAGCACCATCTGCAGTCCGGACGCCGCGATGACGTTCTCCGCTGCGTGACGTCGCCTCGAATAGCTTGAACCGATCGCCCAGCCCAGACAGGCCAGCTGCGTCGCGCCAACGCCGAGCAGAAACGATCGACCGCTGCCCGCTTCGAGTTCGGGCCACACCAGGAGGACAATGCCGGCAAACCCGATCACCAGCCCCACCACCTGCCGCGTCGACAGCGGTTCGCCATCTGGCATGAAGCGCTCGACGCCCACCATATAGAACGGAATCGCCGCCACGAGCACCGCGGCCAGGCCGCTCGGAATGTACTGCTCGGCCCACACCACGCCGCCGTTGCCGAAGCCCATGAAGAGCACGCCCAGAATGGCCAACTGCGGCCACGCCTTCATGCTCGGAAGCTCGATACCACGAAGTTTCAACGTCGAAACGATGAGGACGCCAGCGCCGAGCCAGCGTAGCCCGGTCATCAGCAACGGCGGAATCGACTCGAGGGCAATGCGAATCGCCAGATACGTGGTGCCCCAGAGCAGGCAGACAGCCACCCAGGCGAGGTAGGCGGATCGTTTCGAGGAGGAACTCACGGGGCGGGGTGCGACCTGCCCCTACGGTATCAAAGGGCGATTGCCCCGACCCATCCAATCCGGAATTGGCTAGAATGAATCCCTTATGGGCCGCAAATCATCGTCCAAAGGTCAGTCACCGAGTCGCGCCGGCGAGTCAGCGGGTTCGGGCAAGAGCGGGCTCCTCATCGGAGCCATCGTGGTGGCAGTGCTCGGCATTGGCGCCTACGCCATGATCGGCCGCAGCACAACGGCCAATCCCTCGGCCACGGCCGACGGACAATCCACACCAGCCGCGTCGGCGGAGGTGGTGGCCAAAGCCGCACGCAACGCCGCGTACGGTCCGCTCAAGCAGGCGGCGCTGCCACCGATTCCGTTCGCGGGCTACGAGCCGCCGCGATCGCGCGATGTCGTCACCGCCGCGTATCAGTTCACGGCCGAGCATCCGGAAATCGCCGAGTACGTGCCCTGTTTCTGTGGGTGCCAGGCAGCCGGACACACGGGCAACGCCGATTGCTTCATCAAGGCACGCGCCGAGAACGGCCAGGCAACGGTGCTCGAACCGCACGGCGTCGAGTGCGCCGTGTGCATCGACGTCGCCACGCGCTCGCGTCAGATGAACGCGTCGGGCGCCGGCGTCACCGCCATTCGCGCGGCGATCGAGAAGGAATTCACGAATCCGCAGTTTCCGAACATGATGGCGACGCCGAAGCCTCCGGCGCCGATGGCCGCCGGCGGGACTCAGTAGCTCTCAGTGGACGCGCGAGCCGCCGCCTTCGCGCGGCTCTTCCACGCCGTTCAGGAAGGCGTGTACATCGGGACCATCGGTCCCGATGACACGTCGACCATCGCCGCCAACCCCCACCTCAAACTGATCTTCGGCTACGCGGGAGATACACCCGAAGCCGACGTGCGTCCATTCGATCCCGATCGCTTCGTTGATCCGCAAGGGCGACAGGTGTTGCTCGAACGCCTCTCCACGGGCGGCGCGGTCACCAACTATCTGGTGCGGCTGCGCAGAGCCGATCAGACACCGGTCTGGATTGAACTGACCGGCCGCGCCGAAACGCGCGACGGCACGTTGGTGTTCGACGCGCTGATTCGCGACGTCAGCGAGCGCAAGAAGCTCGACGATGAGCGGCGCGAGATCTATCACCAGTTGCTGCAGGCCGAGAAGATGGCCGCGCTCGGTCAGACCATCTCCGGCGTCGCCCACGAACTGAACAATCCGCTCGCGACGATCTTGAGCTGGGCCGAGCGGCTCGTGCAGAAGGCCACGCTCGAACCGGCCGCCCATCGCGGCATCGAGATCATTCTCGGCGAAGCGGAACGGGCGGCGCGCATCGTTCGTCACCTGCTCACCTTCGCGCGCAAGCGCCAGACGACGCGGGCGATGGTCGACGTGAATCAGGTGGTGCGCGAAACGCTGTCGCTCCGCGCCTATGAGCAGCGCGTCAGCAACATCACCACCATCGACGCGCTCGCCTCAGGGCTGCCGCAGGTGTTCGCCGACGGTTACCAGGTGCAGCAGGTGCTCCTCAACCTCGTGATCAACGCCGAGCAGGCCATGTTGTCTGCCAACGGGCGAGGGGTGCTCGTCGTTCGCACCTGGCACGACGCCGATCGCGACGCCGTGATTCTCGAGATCAACGACGACGGGCCTGGGGTGCCAGACGAAGTGCAGCCCAAGGTGTTCGACCCGTTCTTCACGACCAAGGAAGTGGGCAAGGGGACCGGGCTGGGGCTGGCGGTGGCCTACGCGATTGTGCAGGAGCATGGCGGCTCGATCAGGCTCGAGTCTCGGACCGGCGGCGGCGCGTCGTTCTTCATCGAGCTGCCGGTGAGTGGTGCCGCGGCACCCGAACATGCGCCTGTGTCACGGCGACAGGTGACTGAGGCGACCGCCAAGGGCGCGTCGATTCTGCTGGTGGAAGACGAAGCGGCGCTGGCGGTGGCCGTCGCCGACGCACTGCGCGACAACGGCTACGCGGTGGAACATGCGGCCGACGGCGAGCAGGCGATCCAGAAAGTGCGCGCTCGAACCTACGACCTGATCATCTGCGACCTGAAAATGCCGCGCATCGACGGCCGCGCCTTCTTCGCGCTGTTGCTGACGACGGCGCCGGCGATGGCCAAGCGGGTGATGTTCGTGACCGGCGACGTGGCGGGAACGGAAGCGGAATCGTTTCTCGAGAAGAGTGGCTGCCGCTGGCTCGCCAAGCCGTTTCGGCTCACCGACCTGTTGCGCGTCGTACGCGAAGCGATCAGCGATTAACACGTTCCAGGATTCCGGGGTTCCAGGGTTCCTGGTTCTAAATTCTGGGTCGGTTCCCACGGCGGCGGCGCGTATACCGCGCGACACACTCGGAAACCGTCAACCCAGAACTCAGAACCAGAAACCCCGAACCTGGAACCCTGGAACCAGGAACCAGGAACCGTGGAACCGTGGAACCGAGGAACCCTGGAACCCTTGGAACCGTGGATCCCTTATCTGGCGACAGCGACCGCCGGCAGATCGTGGTCGATCTTGAGCGGCTGCGCGGCGCGCGACGGCATGCGGCGCTTGTGATCCGGGTTGTAGGGGATGACGACGCCACCGTTGCCGGTCCTGGCCGCGCGCTTCGGCATGGCCCCCCCCGGGACCCGGCTCGAACCGGGGCAGACGGCGCGCTCGGCGCTCGTCGCCGCGTCACGGACCCGCCTCGAAAAGGGCATCGGCCTCGACACGAGCGGCTTCGGGGACGCCGAGGTCCAGGACGTGATCGGCCGCGAGCACGAGATCGAGATTGTGTTCGATCACGAGCACCGTGTGCCCCATGTCGACGAGCTTCTGCAAGGCCGCGACGAGGCGCGCGACGTCCTGCATGTGCAGGCCCGTCGTCGGTTCGTCGAGCACGTAGAGCGTGTGCCCCTTGGGTCGTTTTTGCAGCTCGGCCGTGAGCTTCAAGCGCTGCGCTTCGCCGCCCGAGATCGTCGTCGACGGTTGACCCAAGGTCAGATAGCCGAGCCCGACTTCGACCATGATCGACAAGGGCCGCGCGATCTTCGGGTGATCGGCGAAGAGCACGAGCGCGTCCTCGGCCGTCAAGGCGAGCACGTCGGCGATCGAGTGCTCCGTGTACTTCACGTCGAGCGTCTCGCCTT
>CADEEX010000336.1:0-1230 GCA_902826465.1 uncultured Acidobacteriota bacterium | reverse complement strand
GCGCGGGCGCACGCTGCGCAGCGTCCGCCGACGACGTTGAAGGAGAAACGCGACTTCGTGTAGCCGCGCATCTTCGCTTCGGGCATCGACGCGAAGAGATCGCGGATGAAATCGAGCACTCCGATGTACGTGCCCGGATTCGAGCGCGGCGTGCGGCCGATCGGCGCTGCGTCGATCGTGACGAGATCTTGGATGTGGTTCAGACCGGTCACGCGGTCGTGCGCCTCGGGCATCGGCGCTTCGAGGCCCAAGTGCCTGCGCACGGCGCGTTCGACGATGCGGTTGACGAGCGTCGACTTGCCCGAACCCGACACGCCGGTGACTGCCGTCAACGTTCCGAGCGGGAAGCTCGCCGTGACGTTCTTCAAGTTGAAGCCGCGCGCGCCTTCGACGCGCAGGACGTGACCGTTGCCGCGTCGGCGCGACGTCGGCATCGCCAGTGCGATCTCGCCGCGCAGCAAGCGCCCGGTCGGCGTGTCGCTCTTCTCGATCTCGCCCGGCGGACCTTGGGCCGTGATGCGACCGCCGTGGCGCCCGGCGCCCGGGCCTACGTCGACGAGCCAATCGGCCGCGCGCAACGTCGCCTCGTCGTGCTCGACGACGACGACGGTGTTGCCCGCGTCGCGCAATCGGCGCAGCGCTCCGAGCAAGCGACCGTGATCGCGCGCGTGCAATCCGATCGACGGCTCGTCGAGGACGTACAGAACGCCTTGCAGACCCGCGCCGAGCTGTGCGGCGAGTCGAATGCGCTGGGCTTCGCCGCCCGAGAGCGAATCGGCCGCGCGGTCGAGCGTCAGGTACGAGAGCCCGACCTCGAGCAGGAAATCGATGCGCCGCCTGATCTCGGACATGAGGTCGCGCGCGATGCGCTGCTCACGCGTGGTCAGGTCCAGCGACGCGAGCTTCGCCTTCAATTCGGCGATCGGCGTGCGCGTCACTTCGGCGAACGTCGCGCTGCCGAGCAACACGGCGTTCGCCGCGGGCTTCAAGCGACTGCCGTTGCAAGAAGTGCACGGTTGGTGCGACAGGAAACGCGCGACTTGGCTCTTGTGCTTGCCCTCTTTGACCGCGGCTTCGATCGCCGGGATCACGCCCGCGAACTTGCGCTTCCACTTCACGCTGCCGGAGAACTTCTTGCCGGCCCACTTGTTCTCGTCCTCGAAGCGCTCCTCGCCCGTGCCGAACAAGACGACTTTCTGTGCCGCGCGCGGCAGGTCTTTCCACGGCGTG
>CADEEX010000335.1:3156-5239 GCA_902826465.1 uncultured Acidobacteriota bacterium | reverse complement strand
TGCCGTGATCAACAACGGCTATCTCGGTATGGTGCGTCAGTGGCAGGAGTTCTTCTACCAGCGGCGCTATGCCGCAACGCCCATTACCGGACCGAACATCGAGAAGCTGGCTGACGCCTACGGCCTGTGGGGCGCCACCGTCACGACCCGGGCCGACGTGGCCAAAGCCGTAACGACGGCGCGCAAGGAGCGCGGGGCGCTGATCGATTTCCGCGTCGAGCAGGAAGACACGGTCTACCCGATGGTGCCGGCCGGGGCCGACCTGCACAAGATGATCAGGAGACCCTCGCCGATCGTCGAAACGTCGGCGGACTAAGGTCGGATCGTTGACTGGCTCAAGGCTGAGGGCTTAGGGCTCATGGACGCCGTAAGCCACTGAAGGTTCTTTACATGCAGACATACGCTGTTTACGTCGACAACAAACCGGGCGTGCTCAACCGGGTGGCCTCGCTGTTCCGCCGCCGCGCCTTCAATATCGAATCGCTGACGGTCGGCCATACCGAAACGCCCGGCCTCTCACGCATGACCATCGTCGTCGACACCGACGAGCGGGGCGCGCGGCTGGTCGAAGCCAATCTGTACAAGCTGATCGAGGTCCGGCGGGTCGACAATGTCACCCGTGTGCCGACGATCGCGCGCGACCTGGCCATGATCAAGGTGGCCGCCACCGGCGACGCCCGGACGCAGGTGATGCAACTGGTCGACGTCTACCGGGCCCGGATCGTGGACGTCAGCCCAGAATCACTGGTGATCGAAACGACCGGGACTGAGGATAAAATCGACAGCTTGCTTGAAGTGCTCCGGCCCTACCGGGTGATGGAGATGGTCAGGACCGGCCGGGTCGAGATGGCGCGTGGCAACACGCAGACAGCTCCGGCGGGGAGCAAAGTGGTCGCGCCGCCACCGGTCGTCATGAAGGACGTCGGCGCACACTCAGTGTAGGCGCCCGAGGCTGCGCCCGCCGACAAGAATGGGCGCCGGTGTGGGGCAAGGCATTGGGCTTTGGGCGTTGGGACTTGTGAAAGAACGTATTGGCAGCGTGACACGTGTGGTCTGGCCGGAAGCCGAAAGCCTGAAGCCCGCCGTCAGACGCGCGACGAACGAAGGTATGGAGCTTATTTAGATGGCAAAGATGTACTACGACGCGGACGCCGACCTCAGTCTCATTCAGGGACGGAAGGTGGCGATCATCGGTTACGGCTCGCAGGGGCACGCGCATGCGCTGAATCTCAAGGACAGTGGCGTGGCGGTCAAGGTCGGCCTGCCAGCCAGCAGCCGCTCGAGGGCGAAGGCCCAGGCGGCCGGCCTCGAGGTCGGCGAGGTGGCCGAGGTCTCGAAGTGGGCTGACGTGATCATGGTGCTGGTGCCGGACACCACCGCGGCGAAGTTGTACAAGGACGCGATTGCGCCGAACCTGGTCAAGGGCGACATGCTGATGTTCGCGCATGGCTTCCAGATCCGGTTCAACACCATCACCGTGCCGAAGGACATCGACGTCACGATGGTGGCGCCGAAGTCGCCAGGGCACCGCGTGCGCGAACTCTACGTGGAGGGTGCGGGCACACCGGCGCTGGTCGCGGTGCATCAGGATGCCAGCGGCCACGCCAAGGCGCTGGCGCTCTCGTACGCCAAGGGCATTGGCGTCACCCGTGCGGGCGTCATCGAGACGACGTTCACGGAAGAGACCGAAACCGATCTCTTTGGCGAACAGGCCGTGCTGTGCGGTGGCGTGAGCGAGCTGGTGAAGGCCGGGTTCGACACGCTGGTTGATGCGGGTTATCAGCCGGAAGTGGCCTACTTCGAGTGCCTCCACGAGCTGAAGCTGATTGTCGACCTGATGTATCAGGGTGGCCTCAACTACATGCGCTACTCGGTGAGCGACACCGCCGAGTACGGCGACTACACCGGTGGCCCCAGGCTCGTGACCGCGGAAACGCGCGCCGAGATGAAGAAGATGCTCGAAGAGATCCAGAGCGGCAAGTTCGCGAAAGCCTGGATCGACGAGAACGCCACTGGCCGCAAGTGGTTCGAAGAGACCCGTCGCACCGAGCGGGCGCACCGCATTGAAAAGGTCGGTCAGGAA
>CADEEX010000335.1:0-3146 GCA_902826465.1 uncultured Acidobacteriota bacterium | reverse complement strand
CGTCATCAAGGATGAGGAGACCGTCGGCGCCGGCCGACAGAATGGCTAAGTCCAAGGCCGCGACCGATCCGGCCGTCGTTCACGCGCGCGAATCGCGTCGGCTCTCAACACTGCTCGAAGTCAGCCAGGCGCTGTCGGGCACGCTCAACCTGCGATCGGCATTGCATCGCGTGCTCGAGATCCTGGCCAAGCACCACGGCACGGTGCGAAGCCTCGTCACGCTGCTGCACGATAACGATCTGCGCGTCGAAGCCGCCGATGGCATCGACGCGCCGTCGCATGCCGTGCGCTATCGCATTGGCGAAGGGATCATCGGCAAGGTCGTCGAGAGCAGCCGACCGATCGTGGTTCCTCGTGTCAGCAAGGAACCCGCCTTCCTCAACCGGGCCGCGAAGCGGCCGGACGTGGCCAAGGACGAACTGAGCTTCATCTGCGTGCCGATTCTGCTGAATCGGCGCGCGGTTGGCGCGGTTGGCGTCGACCTTCGCTTCAATCCTGACCGCGACTACGACCGCTACGTCAAATTCCTCGGCATCGTCGCGTCCACCATCGCTCAGGCGGTGAAGATTCAGCGGCTGGTGGAAGAAGACAAGAAGCGGCTGGTGGACGAGAACACGCACCTCCGGCAGGAGCTGAAAGAACGCTACGACTTTTCGACCATCATCGGCACCAGCGGTCCTGTCCGCCAGATGTACGAGCAGATGGCGCAGGTCGCAGCCACCAACACCACGGTGCTGGTACGCGGCGAATCGGGCACCGGCAAGGAGCTCATCGCGCATTCCGTGCACTACAACTCGCAGCGCGCCAACAAGCCATTCATCAAGGTCAGTTGCGCCGCGCTCCCCGACAGCCTCATCGAGTCTGAACTCTTCGGCTACGAACGCGGTGCTGTCACGGGCGCCGAGCAGCGCAAGAAGGGGAGATTCTCGCTGGCCGAAGGGCGCACGCTCTTCCTCGACGAGATCGGCGACATCAACCTCGCGACCCAGGTGAAGCTGCTGCGCGTTCTTCAAGAGCGCGAGTTCGAGCGGCTGGGCAGCACCGAGACTGTCAAGGTCAACGTCCGCCTGATCGCGGCGACGAATAAAGACATGGAACGCGCGATCGCGGCCGGCACCTTCCGCGAAGACCTCTACTACCGTCTCAACGTCTTCACGATCTTCGTGCCGCCACTGCGCGAACGGAAGGCCGACCTGCTGCTGCTCGTCGATCACTTCCTCGAGAAGTTCTCACGCGAGCACCGCAAGAGCATCAAGCGTATTTCAACGCCGGCCATCGACATGCTCATGAGCTACCACTGGCCGGGCAACGTGCGCGAACTCGAGAACGCGATCGAGCGCGCCGTGTTGATGTCCGACGGCCAAGTGATTCACGGGCACCACCTGCCGCCATCGCTGCAGACCGCAGAGGCGACCGGCACGGTCACCCGTGTCTCGTTGAGCGACGCCGTAGCCGGATTCGAGAAAGATCTGATTCAGGACGCGTTGAAGACGACGCGTGGCAACAGGGCCAAGGCGGCCCGCCTGCTCGACACCACCGAACGCGTGCTGAACTACAAGGTGCGCAAGTACGCGGTCGACGTCCGGCGCTTCACGGCGTAGTGACGGCCATGGTGGTGTTGACGTCGCGGCGGGCGGTAGTGGCGGTGGCGCTCGTGCTCGGCGGCAGCGCCGGCATGCTGGCGCAGGCAGCGCGATCGGTCAACGACGGCGTCTATACGGTGGCGCAGGCCGATCGTGGCCAGAAGACCTTCGAATCGGCCTGCACAGTGTGCCACGATGTCGATCGCTTCCGCGGCGCGGATTTCATCAACAGCTGGAAGAACGAGCCGGTATTCGCGTTGTTCGAGACGCTCAGCGGCACGATGCCGGCCGACAACCCCGGCGCACTGACGCCGCAGGAATACGCCGACGTCATTGCCTACTTTCTGAAGCTGAATCGCTATCCGGCGGGTGCCAGTGAACTGCAGGGCACGAAGGACGCGACCAGCACGATGCGGATCGAGCCCCTCAAGACCGCGCAATAGCCGACAGGCACGCCGGCATCCCCACCGCGAAAACACGCTCCGCCGAGTGAAGTGGCGCGATATAGGATGGCGCATGGGTCGCACGCTTCCTGCCGCGCTCGTTCTCGCACTTCTTCTTTCCCTCGTTCCCCTCCTCGCCGCGCGTCAGCCGGTCCGTGCCAGACACGGGATGGTCGTCGCCATGGAGTCGCTGGCGGTCGACGTCGGCGTCGACGTGTTGCAGAAGGGTGGCAACGCGGTCGATGCGGCCGTGGCCGTCGGTTTCGCCATGGCCGTCACCCATCCGTTCGCGGGCAATCTCGGTGGCGGCGGCTATATGCTGATCCGCCTCGCCGACGGCCGCAGCACCTTCATCGACTTCCGCGAACGCGCGCCGATGAAGGCGTCGCGCGACATGTATCTCGACGCCAGCGGCAGCCTGACCCGCGACAGTATCGAGGGATGGCGGTCGGCCGGTGTCCCCGGCACCGTGCGGGGCATGGAACTGGCGCTGACGAAGTACGGCACCCGGCGCTGGAGTGACATGCTCAAGCCGGCGATCGACCTGGCGTCAAAGGGCTACGCGGTTTCGTATCCGCTGGCCGAGGGACTGAAAGGGTCTCGCGGTCTGGCGCGCGATCCGGAGTCGTCCAGGATCTTCCAGCGTGGCGGGAGATTCTTCGAGGTCGGTGACACGCTGACGCAGCCGGAGCTTGCCGCGACGTTGAAACGGCTCGCCACGCGAGGGGCCAGCGAGTTCTACGAAGGGGAGACGGCGCAGCGGCTCTCGGCGGAAATGGCGTCGCACGGCGGGCTGATTTCGCGGGGCGACCTCAACGCCTACAAGGCCGTCGAGCGGACGCCGCTCCAGGGCACCTACCGGAACTACACCGTCCTCACCGCACCGCCGTCGAGTTCTGGCGGAGTCGCTCTCCTCGAAATGCTCGGCATCCTCGAAGGCACAGACTACGCTACGGCGGGTGTCGGCTCGGCCTCGGCCATCCACTTCGAGGTTGAGGCGATGCGGCGTGCCTACGCCGATCGCAACGAGTACCTCGGCGACCCAGACTTCGTCACCAATCCGATCGCCGGCCTATTGAATCCGGCCTATCTGACTCGGTTGCGGGAGTCGATCGCGCCC
>CADEEX010000334.1 GCA_902826465.1 uncultured Acidobacteriota bacterium | reverse complement strand
GGGTCAGCAGGATCGTGCTGCTGGTACGGGCGACGGTCTCGATCATCTTGAACACTTCGAGCATCGTCTCGCTGCGCCCGATGATGTTGGCGAACTGGTGCGACAGCCCGAGCGTGCGCTTGAGGGCGACGTTCTCGTCGCGCAGCCGACGGCTCTCGAGCTTCTCGCGCACCTTCATCTTGAGCAGGTCGATGTCGAACGGCTTGCTCAGGTAGTCGCACGCGCCCAGACGCATCGCCTCGACGGCGGTTTCGGTTGAGGCGAACGCCGTGATCATGATGCCGAGAATGTCGGGGTCGGCCTGCTTGGCGGCGCGCAGCACATCGACGCCACTCATGTCCGGCATCTTGATGTCAGAGATCAGCAGGTCGATCTTGCCGCGGCTGATCGCGTCGATCGCCATCCGGCCGTTCTCGGCCAGCTGCACGTCGTAGCCTTCGCGACGTAACACAATGGCGAGCAACTCGCGCATCGAGCGCTCGTCGTCGACCACGAGAATCCGCGGCAGCGCCGCCGGTGTCGTCGGCTCAGTCTCCACAGCCGTGACTTTCGGCGGTGCCTGGGTTGCGCTCACGTTGTGACCTCCGCGTGCGCCGGCAGGCGAACCGAGACCAGCGTCCCGGCGCCACGGCGCGAACTCACCTGAATTTCACCCTGGTAGCCAGTGACGATGCGATGCACGATCGCCAGGCCGAGTCCGCTGCCCTTGGCAAAGCTGCCGTGGAACGGCTGGAACAACCCTTCGATCTCCTCGGCCGGAATGCCAATGCCTTCGTCCTGCACCTTGATCACCACGCTGCGCGAGGCATCGTCGTAACCGGCGGCGAGGCGCAACCTTCCGCCCGACGGCATGGCGCGCACGCCGTTGGTGGCGAGGTTCCAGACAATCTGCTTGATCTGCCCTTCGTCTGCTTCGTACCAGAGCGGCTCGCCCTTCACGTCGAGTTCCACGGTATGGGCGTCGGAGACTTCCGCGCTGTTTCGCAACAGCAGCGCCGTGTCCTGCAGGACGCGACGCACGTCGAACCTGGTGACCGCGAACTTCTGCGGACGGGCGTAGGCGAGGAACGAGCGAATCGTGTTGTTCAGCCGTTCCGACTCGCGCAGCACGATGTCCATCAGCTGCTCCTGCTCGGCGCTGAGCGGCAGTTCCTGGCGGAGGATCTGGATCGACCCCGACATCGAGGCCAGCGGATTCCTGATTTCGTGGGCGATGCCGGCGGCCATTTCACCGACCGCGGCCAGCCGCTGCTGCATGCGCACATCGCGCTCGAGGCGCTTGATGTCGGTCAGGTCCTGGAAGGTAATCAGGTAGCCCACACGCCCACCAGGCGACTCGAGGTGGGTGGCCGTGAGGCCGATGTCGATCTCCTTGCCGTCGGGACGCCGATGCCTGAACTCGAGACGGCGCGCCGCGCCCTTGCGCAACCCGTCGTTCAACTCCTCGACCACACGCGGCGGCATCTGCAGCACGTCGACCAGATGTCGATGCGCGGCAAGCTGAAACGACAAGCCGCAGATGGTTTCGGCGGCATGATTGAAGGTGACGACCCGCTGCGAGGTGTCGGTGGTGAGCAGACCACTCGGCAGGCTGTCGATCACATGCTGGTTGAGCGCCTGGAGATCGGCAATCTCAGACGACGCCCGCTCGAGCTGCACGCCGGCATTCCTGGCGTTCTCGGCCATGACGCCGCTCAAGACCGCCACCGAGAAATAGCCGAACAGGTTGAGGGCCACCACGTACTGCGCGACCGATCGGGTCGGCAGCGCGCCAATCTGCGGCGCCCACGACTCCGGCAGCCGGGCGTCGGCCGCGAGAAACTGCACCACCACCAGCGACACGAACATCGCCGAACTGATCGACGCCACCAGCAACCCGCCGCGTCGGTTCTGAATCAGGCTTCCGGCGACGATCGGCACGACATAGAGCGACGAGAAGACGCTGGTGATGCCGCCAGTGACATAGACGAAGGCCGACACGATGGCGGCGTCGCACGCCAGCTGCACGTCGATCACCCAGCGATGGCGTTCGACAATGCGCAGGGCCAGCGCCGACACGAACGTCAGCGCATAGGTGAACGCAATCAGCAGAAAGAACGGGTCGACGGGAAAGCGTCCAGGCTCCGTCAGCTCGACGACGGTGGCACCGCCGAGCAGCAGCGTGCCCATCACCGCGCGGGTGGCGATCAGCCAGCGGAGTCGACGGACGAGTTCGGTGTCTGCCATCTCGAGCTAGGTCAGCTTCGAGATGAGGTCGAAGATGGGCAGATACATCGCGATGACGATGCCGCCGACGACCACACCGAGCACGGCGATCATGATCGGCTCGAGCAGCGTCAGCAACCCGGCGACAGCCGTATCGACCTCTTCCTCGTAGAAATCGGCGATCTTCGCGAGCATGGTATCGAGCGCGCCGGTGGCTTCACCCACGCCGATCATCTGTACCACCATCGCCGGGAAGACCGCGGTCTCCTTGAGCGGCGCCGCGATCGTTTCACCGCGCTCGATGCTCTTGCGCGTCTTCATGATCGCGTCTTCGATGATGATGTTGCCCGAGGTCTTGCCGGTGATTTCGAGGCCATCGAGAATTGGCACACCGGAGCTGATCAGGGTGGCCAGCGTGCGGCAGAAGCGGGCGACGGCGATTTTGCGGAGAATCAACCCGAGGACCGGCAGCTTGAGCAGGAGCGCGTCGATGGCGTGCCGGCCGTTATTGGTCTTGTAGTAACTGCGGATAGCCCACGTGAAGACACCCATGGCTGCAGCCAGCAGGGGGAAGAAGGTCACCAGCGAGTTGCTCATCCAGATGACGAGGCGCGTCGGCAGTGGCAGTTCGGCACCGAGACCGGCAAAGAGCTGCGCAAACGTCGGGATGACCTTCCACAGAATGACGCCGACCACGAGGGCCGCGATCACGATCACCGCCACCGGGTAGATCATGGCGGACTTCACCTGGCCGGTGAGCTTGACCGCCTTCTCGATGTAGGTGGCGAGGCGCTTGAGAATCGTGTCCAGAATACCGCCCGCTTCGCCGGCCGCCACCATGTTGGTGAACAGCGGGTCGAAGGTTTTCGGGTGCTTGCGCATGGCGTCGGCCAGCGACGCGCCAGACTCGACCGAGGTCCGTGTCTGCAGAATGACGGCGGCGAAGTTCTTGTCTTCCTCCTGCGACCCGAGAATATCGAGGCACTGCACCAGCGGCAGGCCGGCGTCGATCATCACCGAGAACTGGCGCGTGAAGACCGCCAGGTTCTTGGCGGAGACCTTCTTGCCCAGCTGCCCGACTTTCTCTTTCTTCGCGGCATCGGCCTTGGCCTTGGCCGGCGTAATCCTGGTCACGAACACCTGCTCGCGCCGCAGTGCCGCCACGGCGGCATCCATCGTCTCCGCCATGCGCTCGCCGTTGACAATCTCTCCGGCCCGCGTCCGGCCGGCGTATGCAAATGTGGCCATTCTGTTCTCTCAAGCTTTCGGCGTTGGGCCTTCGGCTGTGGCCGACTCCCGACTGCGACTATCGACTAGCGACTGACCAGCGGTCGCGCCTGCGCGCGTCCGAGTCCGAGTCCGGCGCCTGGCACGACGCCGACCCCGCGGTTGATCAGATCCTGCAATTCGTCCTTGTTCGATGACGACGCCAGTGCGGTCTCGAGCGTGATCAGGCGTTTCTGATACAGGCTCGCGAGCGACTGATTGGCGGTCTGCATGCCGAGCTTCTCCTGACCGGCCTGCATCGCACCGTAGATCTGGTGGACCTTGTCGTCGCGAATGAGGTTCCGGATGGCCGGCGTTGGCACCATGATCTCGAGCGACACACAGCGTCCCCGGCCATCGGCCCGCGGCAGCAGTGCCTGACAGACGATGCCTTCGAGCACGAGCGAGAGCTGGGTGCGAATCTGCGCCTGCTGGTTCGCCGGAAAGATGTCGATGATGCGGTTGATCGTCTGCGACGCCGAGTTGGTGTGCAGCGTGGCGAACGTCAGGTGCCCGGTTTCGGCAATCTTCAGCGCCGCTTCCACCGTTTCGAGATCGCGCATTTCGCCGATGAGGACAATGTCGGGATCTTCGCGGAGGGCGGCACGCAGCGCGTTCGTGAAACTGTTGGTATCGCTGTGGACTTCGCGCTGGTTCACCAGGCAGTTCTTGTGCTGGTGGATATATTCGATCGGGTCCTCGATGGTGAGGATGTGATCGTGGCGCTCGGAATTGATCTTGTCGATCATGGCGGCCAGCGTCGTCGACTTGCCGCTGCCGGTAGGGCCGGTGACAAGGACCAGGCCACGCGGACGTTCTGCCAGAGTGGCCAGCACCGCAGGCAAGCCCAGTTCACCGAACGCGCGAATCTTTTCAGGAATGAGTCGGTAGACCGCACCCACGGCGCCGCGCTGACTGAAGACGTTGCAGCGGAAGCGGGCCAGCCCCTTGATGCCGAACGAGAAGTCGAGTTCCAGGGTTTCTTCGAAGCGCTTCTTCTGGCTGTCGGTGAGGACGCTGTAGACCAGCTGCTTGGTTTCGCTCGGCGTCAGCTCGGGCATCGGCAGGCGCTGCAGGTGCCCATGAATGCGCACCTGGGGCGGCGTCGAGGTCGCCAGATGGAGGTCGGAGCCGTCCATCTCGACGGTCGTTTTGAGCAACTCCGGTAGCGTCGGTATCGCCATCAGTTACATCCAGTCACAATGACGAGGACGAATTCGTCATTCGTGATTCGTCTTTCGTCATTTCACGGTTTCGCGAACGACTTCCTCAATCGTCGTGACGCCGTCTTTCACCTTGCGCAGGCCGCTGTGCCGAAGCGTGATCATTCCGTCGTCGACCGCCTTGCGGCGCAGTTCGAGTCCGGACGCACCGACCAGAATCAGCTCGCGCAGTTCTTCACTCACTTCCATCACTTCGTAGAGCCCGACGCGTCCCTTGTAACCAGTGTTGTTACAGCGATCACAACCTCGTCCCTTCATGGGGGTTACCGTATTCGCGTCGTCCGCCGAGTAGCCGGCCTGCAGAAGTGCCGCGGGCGCAAGGGGATGCGGCTCCGCACAGTTCGAACAGATGCGGCGCACGAGGCGCTGCGCGCAAATCAGATGCACAGAGCTCGCCACCAGGAACGGCTCGATGCCCATGTTCATCAAGCGGTTGATCGTGCTCGGCGCATCGTTGGTGTGCAGCGTGGACAACACCAGGTGACCGGTGAGGGCGGCCTTCACGGCGATTTCCGCGGTTTCGAAGTCGCGGATTTCGCCGACGAGGA
>CADEEX010000333.1 GCA_902826465.1 uncultured Acidobacteriota bacterium | reverse complement strand
TGCGCCACCGGGGCCTGCACCGGCCGCGGGACTTGTTGAGCGGACGCGCTCGCGGCAACGGCGCCCAGCACGACAACGACCGAGACGACCACCCTCGGGACACGAGAACACGCTGAAAACATCAAGAAATACCCGCCGAAATGAACCAGGCAGAATGAATCCGATCGAGTGTAGCCGATTGGCTACTATGACGGGCGGACAAGAGCGACGTATCTCAAAATGGATACGCGAGCGTTCGTCCCAGCAGTGTGACCAGCAGAAACGTGGTGGGAAGCAGCGCGAGAAACACGACGAACGTATAGCCCATGACGTCGCGCGCGCGCAGGCCGAGCACGCCAAGCATTGGCAGCATCCAGAACGGCTGCAACAGATTGGCCAGCGCTTCGCCGAGGTCGTACGACGCGACAACCCAGCCGAGATGCACCTGCAGCGTGTGCGCCGCCGCCATCACGTATGGCGCCTCGATGACCCACTTCGATCCGCCGGACGGCACGAACACACCAAGAATCGCCGAATAGAGCGCGACGAGTGGTGGAAAAGTGGCGGGCGTCGACACGCGGACGAACGCGTCGGCCAGGCGCTGGTTCAGATGTGTGGCCGTAATGACGCCGGCAATGCCAGCGTAGAACGGAAACTGCAGAATGACGCCCCACACCGCAGGCGTCGCCCGCTGTACCGCGAACATGAACTGCGCTGGTGTGCGATGCAGCAGGAACGCCGCCAGCAGGAACGTCAGATTGACAATGTTCAGGTTCAGGGCGTTGAGCGGCTCTGGAGCATTGGCGAAGTAGCGCACCAGATACGCAGCGCCGAGGCCGACGATCGCCCACGTCAGAATCGGTGAGTGTTCAAGCCACGCGCCCGGCACGATGACCGCGGGTCGCGGAGCATCGTGATCCGTGACACCAGCCTCGAGATCGATGCCGAGATCGCGCGCCGACCTGGCGCGTGCGCCAGGAGGCGTCGCCAGCCACATCACGGCAGTCACGACCGCAATCTCGACGACCACCGATAACAGGCTTTGCCACAGAAAGATGGTGTCGCGGAACGGGATGACACCGCCAGGAACCATGCCGCCGCGCGACACGATGTCGCGAATGGCCGGCGACAGCGCCCCCGGTGTGGCCATCTGCAATGCCGCCGATCCACTCAGTCCCTGCGCCCACACGCTGCCAAGGCCCAGGAAACTCGCGGCACCAAGCGCCCGATAGTCGGCTCGCGGCACACGTCGCGCAATCTCGCGCGCGAGAACGGCGCTGAAGATCAGGCTGAATCCCCAGTTGAACCACGAACTGGCCATCGCGAAGAACGCGACCAGCGCCACCGCGCCACGCGCCGTCTGCGGCCACTGCGCAAGCTGCCGAATCAGGCGGCTGACCGGACGGGAGGTTGCGAGGACATGCCCACTGATGATCACCAGCGACATCTGCAGCGTGAACGGAATCAGGTCCCAGAACCCTCGGCCCCACGCGTCGACCACCGCCGCCGGCGACGACCCGCTGTCGAACATGCCCGCGGCAACGACGATCAGCGTCGCCACGAGCGCAAAGACAAAGGCGTCTGGTATCCACCGCTCCGTCCACGCCGTGAACACCAGCGCCGCGCGCGCCACGACGCCCGGCGCTTCGTCTGATCGTCTGCCGTCAGCGGCTGGCAGTGGCAGCGGGCTTCTCCACCTTCAACGTCAGCTTCTGCAGCCGCCAGTTGTTCATGTCGGCGACCAGCAGTTCGTTCTCGCCTGGACAGGCGATGCCGTGGATCCAGTTGAACTGCTTGACGCCGCGCCCTGACTGCCCGATGGTGCCGAGAATCTTGCCGTCGAGCGTCATCTTGTAGATCCGCCCCGGCTCATCGTCCGAGGTAAACAGGTACTGCGTTGGCGTGTTCGTGATGCAGAGCGTCCATGGCTGCGTCTCGTCGGCGCGATTCGCATTGAGGTTGCCAAGGACGGGATGACGCCGCTTGTCGTAGGTGGCATTCAGAAAGATGAATCGCTGGAAGGTGCCGTCCTTGTCGAAGACCTGAATGCGCCGGTTGTTGCGATCGGCCACGTAGACGTTGTTCTGCCGATCGATGGCGATGTTGTGCGGAGTATTGAACGCACCGGGGTTCTCGTTGCCTCGCGCACCACCGGTGCCGCGCACGCCCCAGCTCTTCACCCAGTTGCCGTTCTTGTCGAACTTGGCGACGCGCGAGTTGCGGTAGCCGTCGCTGACGTAGATGTTGTCGTCCGAGTCGAACGCCACATCAGTGGGTCCACCGAAGTAGCCGTCGATATGCGGCGGTGGCGTGGCGCCACGACCGATCGGGACGAAGTAGTCGGGTTCGTCCGGCCCTTCAGAACGGCGACCCAGGTTCATGGTCACGTAGCCAGCCGGGTTGAACTTTGTGACCGCCTGGGTGCCCTTGTCGACCACCCAGAGGTTGTCGTACTTGTCGAACCGGATGCCGTGGCCGTAGCCGAGGCCGTAGACGTTCTTGCCGATCTCGCGCACGAACTTGCCGTTGGCGTCGAACTCGAGCAGTTGCGTCGACGCGTTGCCATAGAGCGGGCCACTCGTGCTGCTGCCAGGGTGATTCAGCACCACGATCCGGCCCTTGGAATTGATGGCGACGCCAAGCACTTCGCCGAGATTCATGTCGGGCGAATAGCGCAGGAACTCGGTGTTGGCGTCGAACGCAATCTCGGGCACGGTGACTGGCGGCGGCGCCGGCAGTGCGGGCGGGCGCGCCACCTGGGCGGCGGCCGACTGCGCCTGGATATCCGGTTCCGACAACGACATGGCGACCGCCAGCAGCAGCGCCAACCCACCTGCAACGATCCAGAACGCTTTCACACCCGCCTCCAGTTGGCCGTCTCGGCCGTGACATATCGTGCGCGTGCGTTCCGCCAGGTTCAAGCGTTTTCCTGCAGTGGCGGTGAGTAGAATGGCCAGCGCAATGGCGAACATCCCGCGTCTGACGATGGAACAGGCGATCGAACGCATCTGCGAGCAGGGGTCTCGCGAACAGATGCTGCTGCTCGGCGCCGGCGCGTCGAAAAGCTCCGGCATCAGCCTGGCGTCAGAGATGATCGCCGAGTGGCGACGCGATCTGTTCCTGTCGCACACCACGGACGCAGACCGCGAGACGCTGACCATCGACGACTGGTTCAAGGCCAACCCCGGCGAACCACCGGTCGCCGCAGGTGACGATCGCGAGTACTCGCTGCTCTTCGAGCGCGCCCGACCGACGCCTGACGACCGGCAGCGCTATATCGAAAAGAAGATCGAGAAAGGGCGTCCAGGCTGGGGATATCTCTACCTCGCCAACCTGATGGTGCGCGCTGGACGTTTCACGACGGTGTTCACGACGAACTTTGACGACCTGGTCAACGAAGCACTCACCCACTACCTGCGCCACAACGCCGCCGTCTGCGTCGGCGACGCGGAAGTCGACGAGATCGGCTTCATGAACGACCGCGTCAAGATCGTCAAGCTGCACGGCGACTATCTGTTCCGCGATCAGAAGAACACGGTGGCTGAACTGCAGCGAGTCGGCGAGCGGATGGCGAGCAAGTTTACCGAGCTCTCGAGAGCGCGCGGGCTGGTCGTCATCGGCTATGCCGGGCGCGACGAGAGCATCATGCACATGATCGAGCTGTTGTTCGCCGACGCCTCCGCGTTCAACAACCATGTGTATTGGGGGCTCCGACCAGGAGAAGAGCCGAGCCGCCGGGTGACCGCCCTCTGCCAGGATCCACGGCATCGCCTGCGGCTGTTCACCTGTGACGACTTCGACGAGTTCATGGCGTCGCTGCACGCCCGGCTCGAGCTGACCCTGCCAGATTCGATTGTGTCGCCGCACAGCCAACTCGATGCCCAGCTCAGGACGCTGGTGGAATCGGCACGGCAATGCCGCGACGGATCATCCATCCGCGCCCACGCCGAGCAGTTGCGCGAGCAACTCGGCCGCCCGATTGAAGCGGAACTCGCCCTGTCGAAGCGCGACTTCGTCGGCGCACTGAGGCTGGCTGACGCGCACATCGCGAAGTACGGGCCAACAGTCGGGTCACTGACGGTGCGTGGACAGGCCCTGGCCATGCAGGCCGAAGGCACAGGGAGAACTGACCTCGTCAACCAGGCCGTCGCCGCATTCACACAGGCGATCGACCTCGATCCCGCGGCTCTGCGGCCTCGGTACAGCCTGGCGACGACATATTTCATGAGCAAGCGATTTCCTGAGGCGATCGCCACCTGCGAAGCGCTCAGTCCGCTCGCGAAGGACGACCGCGGCATGCACGTGCAACTGGTGCAGCTGTACTTGCAGGCGCAGCGCCTCGCCGATGCCGAACGTGTCCTTGATCAGCTGATGGCCTCGTTTCAGCCGGCCGCCGACCTGCATTTCGCCAGAGCGCTCATCCGAAACGCACAGGGCCGTTACGTCGACGCCGCCAAGGAGCTGAAACGGGCTATCGGCCTCGACGGCACCAACGCCGCCATGCACTTCGCGCTCGGCCAGCAGTACGTGCAACTGCAGCGGTTCGACGATGCCGAGAATGCGACGCGTGCCGGGCTGGAAATCGACCCCTCGAACGTGATGGGCACCATGCAGATGGGCAATCTGCTGATTCGGCGTCGCGACTGGGCCGCGGCGCAACCGTTGCTCGACCGGGTGGCAACGCAGAACCCAGACTCCGCAGAGGTGCAGGGCTGGCTCGGCACCTACTACATGCAGAGCAATCGCATGGACGACGCCGAGACCGCATTCAGGCGTGCGGCGGCGCTCACACCTGACGATGGCCGTGTGTGGCACAGCATCGGCGAGGTGCTGATCCGACGAAACCGCTTCCAGGATGCGCAACAGGCGTACGAGAAATCACGGGCGCTGAATCCGTCGGCGCCGGCGCCGATCTGGTGGCTCGGAGTGCTGGCGATGATGCGGCAGGACGCCCGCGCATTGGAAGAGTGCGCCGCGACTCTGACGAGGCTCGACCCGATGGCTGCGCAGAACCTGCGCATGCAGGGAGCCAACATCGCCCGACAGCTATCGTTCGCGCCCGACCAGTACTGGGCACAGGAACGGGCGTTGATCCAAGGGACACACGCGCCAGCAGCACACGGATCGGCCGGGCCGGGCGGACAGGGGCAGGGACTGCTGTCGTGGCTGCTCGGCAGCTAGCAGTGCCTACTGCACACCATAGGCGAGCAGCACGTTGCCGGTGCGCGCCCGGTAGTCCCCCGAGCCGACGTACAAAATACCGTCGACGATG
>CADEEX010000332.1:1778-5254 GCA_902826465.1 uncultured Acidobacteriota bacterium | reverse complement strand
CCGGCATTCAGCCGTCGCTACGGGAGGATGTGTTCAAGGCCTTCTTCTCCACGAAGGGCAAGAGTCGGCGTCAGGGTTTGGGACTCTATATCGCACGGGACTGCGCGACTTATCATAACGGGCAGCTGTACCTCTCCGACGACCGGCGGCCACACAAAAACCGACTCAACACGTTCGTACTCGAACTGCCAAAGGCCTCCGAATGATTCCACAGGTGCGGGCAATCCTGACCGAGCGCAACGTCACGAAGGCCGTCATAATCGATGACGCATACGACGAGAGGCCGAAGACCGGTGACGTGGAGGATGATCGCTGGGACCGCTTCTTTGACGATCTAATGGATCCCGATCACCAGCGCCTAGCCGCGTCGTATGGCCCCGAGGAGTACGAGCGCCAGGACGCTAGCGCGTTGAGGCGCGACACGCTGTTTGTTGAGACGGTGTGGAACGAACGGGAGCATATCGCCAGCGCCCGGGCGCTGTTCGCTGATTTTGAACAAATCCAACGGACGAAGCGCGAAGAACTCGAGCCTCTACGGCAACTCTTGGAGACGGAACTGCACCTCGCCTGTACTACAGCGGGGCGTGACGATGTACCAGGCGTCGCAGATGCTGACGTTGTATTTCTCGATCTGTACCTGGGCTTCTTGGAGAGCGAAGAAGCGGTCACCCGCGCAATCACGCGAGTCAAGAGTATCGTCGATCCGCGGCGTCAAGTGCCGCCTATCGTGGTTCTCTTGTCACGGAGCCCTAAGCTGCTCGAGGTCGGGCCACGGCTGCGGGACGAAGCCGAACTGCTTGGTTGTCAGTTTCGAATGATCCGAAAGAACGAGCTGGGCGATCGAGAGAAGATTGCGGAACGGCTCTACGAGCTCGTTGCCTCGTATCCTGATGCGCAGAAGATCAACGCGTTCTTGCACGGATGGGATAGCGCCCTCGACGCAGCTCGCACGAAGTTCCTCCGAAACATTCGCACTCTTGATCTTGCGGATTACGTCAATCTGCAGGCGTTGGCTCTCGATGCTGAGGGCGAGCCCGTCGGAGACTACGTGCTCGACTTGTACGACTTGTATCTTCATCAGGTTCTCGAGGGCGATGAGGGTCTCGTTCGCGCAGCGAAAGGAATGAACGACATCAGGTGGAACGACTACCCACCAGCGCAATTCATGCCCCCGGATGAATTGATTGAGATGATGGACGGTGCCCTGTTTCAACACGAAACACGGACACGAGTGGAAGGTGAGATTACGAACGATCCGCAGAAGGTCCACCTTGGCGATGTATTCCTGGGCCCTGCGCCCCCCGCCGCTGCCGCCCCTATCGTCGTGGCGGCTGCCGAGGTAGGCGCTGAAGTCGCGGCTGCCGACGCTGCGCAAGCCGACCCACCTGCCGCAGCACAGGCGGCACCGCCAGTCACACCGCCTGGAGCTGTACCGCCAGCCGCGCAGCCAACGGCCGTTCGCCACGCCTTTGTGGTGCTCTCACAGGCATGCGATCTACAACACAAGGACGCCGAACACGTGCTCCTGATGAGAGGCATTGTTCGGCCCCATAGGGCATGGCAGCACGAAAGCGCTCGAGAACGAACACCGGTAATGCGCGTGGGTGACGTCCGCTACTCCGTCGAGTGGAACTGGGTGGCACCAGAAACGTGGCGGCTCGACGGAATGGCCGCAAAGATCGCCGACGGCTATCGACGTGTGCGGCGCTTTCGAACGCCCTTCGCGCTTCAACTGCAGCAAGACTTCATTGGCAATCTTGGCCGGGTAGGAACCCTGGCCGCTATTCCCTCCGCATTCGATGCCGGCGTTAGGATATTCGTCAAGTTGCGAAACGGCACCGCCCGCCTCTTGGTGAGGCGCGAAGCGGAGAGTCGCGATGCGGTGTGCCTAATTGGCAGGACGGCCAAGGCATCGAAAGAAAAGCTGCTGTTGTCAGAATCCGTGCAGGATGAGTTTCGGCGTGCCCTGCGAGACGTTCTGGCCGCAGACGTTTCTCCTCAAGTTGCGGGATTCCGCGATGACCCGGCTTTCTATCGACGATTCAAACCGGGTCTTGACATGAAACGCCTAGGTGCGAAGAGACCATTTGCTAATACTCCTCACGATCATGTCCAAGTCGTGACGACGAGCTTCTGCAATGCTGATCAACCAGTGCCTGCGGGTCTGCCTTGGGTGATCGTTGAGGCGGTCCTGGACTAGAGGACTCCCGGACGCCTGGCGCTACTGAGAGCGCCACGGCATCAATCGGCCAGGGCTAGCAGTTTCGTCCGCATCAAGCCGGAGTGGCTACGCGCGATCGACCACGAAGCAGTCGTAAGCTCCCCCCGTCAAGCGGACAGTTCCCAAGGAGACAATCCGGCGGTTGTAGGCCTCGGCAAAAACGTCAGAGGCGGCGCCCGGCCGAGGCTGTCGTGCGGGCGCTCCTGGTTGTAGATACGCAGCCACTGTTCGGTGATCGCTCGCAGTTCGGCGAGTGATTCGAAGTGGTGTGCGTTCAGCACTTCGGTCCGATAGCTCCGATTGAAGCGTTTGATGTACGCATTCTGATCCGGCTTGCCAGGCTGGATGTAGTGCGTGGCGACGCCATGTTCGGCGCACCAATCGACGAAGGGCCGCGCCGTAAATTCAGGCCCGTTGTCGACGCGGACGGCTGATGCTCGACCGTGCAGCGCGACGAGTTCGTTGAGGACCCGGACGACCCGCCGGCTTGGCAGCGACAGCCCCATCGGATCTCCAGGCCTTCGCGGTTCCCTTCATCGATGATCGTCAGCGGCCGCACCCGCCAGCCGTCGTAAAGCGTCTCCGTCATGAAATGGAGCGCCCACGTCTGGTTGAGCACCGGTGGCGCGGTCAGTGGCTGTCGAATCCGTCGAGGCACCCGTCGCGTCGTGCGCCGCGGCAAATTCAGCCGAAGCGCGCAGTACACGCGATACACGCGTTTGTGATTCCACGGCCGGCCTTCCACACGCGCCGATCGAAGGGCTTCCAGAAGCCCTAGCGCGGATAGCGCGCGACGGCATCGGTCAGCGCGGCAATCACCACCGCGTCGCGACGACTGGCGGGCACCGGAGACTGGTAATACGCCGTTCGCGAGAGCCTCATGACGCGACAGGCTCGCTGCACCGAGAGCTGATGCTCCTGCACCAGCCACTCGACGATCTGTCGCTTAGCGAACGGCCTTACAGCTTTCGGTTCAGGACATCCTTGATGGCGGCGTTCTCGATCGCGAGGTCGGCGTACATCCGTTTTAGCTTGGCGTTCTCGGCTTCGAGCTCGCGCAACCGCTTCACGTCGGCCACGGAAGCTCCGCCGTATTTGCCGCGCCACTTGAAGAACGTCGCTTTGCTGACGCCGTCCTTCCGCAAGAGATCCGCCACCGGCACGCCGCTCTCGGCATCTTTCAGAATTCCGACGATCTAGGCAGCCGCCAAATGATTCCCCAGCTTCCATTCGCTCTGTTTGGTTTGGGGCGTAA
>CADEEX010000332.1:0-1678 GCA_902826465.1 uncultured Acidobacteriota bacterium | reverse complement strand
GCAGCCGCCAAATGATTCCCCAGCTTCCATTCGCTCTGTTTGGTTTGGGGCGTAAATGGCATCCGCTACAAAACTGGCCGAGGCCAGCCCGCTACGTGGCCTGCAGGAAGGACCGATGCCCGTTGCGACGCAGTGGTCTCTCGAGCAACACTCGACCTCAGATCGTGTGATCACTCACCAGGATAAACCTCTGGACAATGCCTTCTCAAGGCCGATTACGAATTTGGACTCTTTCAGTCGTCCGGCTAAAGGCGTATTCTTTGCGGCTATGGCTAAACATGGACGCACGACTTCAGTAGACAAGCTTCTTTCACGACTCAAAGACCTCGACAGCGAGCGCAAGGCCATCGTGAACGGCATTAAAGCGGCCATCGCGCACGTCATGGACGGAGAAGCTCCGTTCCCTCTTGGTGCAAAGAAGGGCAAAGCAAAAGCACAAGTGACCGGTGCCGTCGCCACTGACCGCATCGGGATCGAACCCATTCGCAAGAAGCGCAAGATGTCAGCTGCGGGTCGAGCCGCGATCGCCGCAGCGCAAAAGGCTCGCTGGGCGAAGTTCAAGAAAGTCGCGAAATAGCCCATCACCGCTTGTGTCGGCTTTCAACGCGTTCGTGCCAGTACTCAGCCGCTGCCGCAGTACCCCGTCAGGGGATCCCGATGGTGTTTGTAGCACGTCGTGGGTCGGGTCGTGCGAAGTACTGACCTGCCCGGCGATTTTCGGACCAGCTGAAACTTGAGAGAATGGCGCCTTCGGCACCCGAGGGAGCCATGAAAAAGACGCGATTCACCGAAGAGCAGATGGTCACGATCCTCCGCGAAGCCGACGAGAAGTCGGTGCCGGAGGTGGCCAAGAAACACAGCATCAGCGCTCAGACGATCTACGGCTGGCGGAAGCATTTCGGCGCCCTTGAGCCCGCGGACGTGAAGCGCCTGCGACAGCTCGAACACGAGAATGGGCGGCTCAAGAAGCTGGTGGCGGACCTCACCCTGGACATCGATGTGCTGAAAGAGGTGTCCCGAAAAAAATGGTGAGCGCACGGGTGCGCCGGGAGCAGATCGCGTACCTCGTGGCGCGCGGTCGATCCCAGCGGCGTGCGTGCGCATTGCTCTCGGTGGCGCGATCGACGCTGGGCTACGTGTCGCGCCTGGCCGCCAAGGATGCCCCAGTGGTCGCCGACCTGCGGGTGTTGGCCGGTCAGTATCCGCGCTATGGCTATCGCACGATTCAGGTGTTCGTCGAGCGCGCGGGTCATACGCTCGGCAAGGACCGGATGTATCGCCTGTGGCGGCAAGAGCGACTCCAGGTGCCGAAGAAGCGGCCGCGGCGCCGCGTGGCCACGGGGCGGCCGCGGCCGCAACTACCCACGGCGATGAATCACGTCTGGGCGTGCGACTTCGTGTTCGACACTTGCGCGGATGGGCGGACGCTCAAGTGCTTAACCGTGATCGATGAGTTCACGCGGGAGTGCCTGGCGATCGACGTGGCCGGCGGCATCCGCTCCGGCCGCGTGATCGAAGTACTGACACAGTTGGTCAGCGTCCACGGGGCGCCGCGCCATCTGCGCTCCGACAATGGTCCCGAGTTCGTGGCGCGCGCCATTCTTCGCTGGCTGCAGACCGCTGGCATCGAGACGGCATTCATCGACCCCGGAAAGCCGTGGCAGAACGGCACCGACGA
>CADEEX010000331.1 GCA_902826465.1 uncultured Acidobacteriota bacterium | reverse complement strand
GTGGACGACGCGCGGGAGCGGCTGGGTGTGCTCGAGGCGCGATTGACGCCGCAACATCCCGACGTGTTGCGCCAGATCGACACCGTGCGTGAACGTGAGGCTGCGGCCACGACACTCGCGGCGGCGCGGCCACGCCCGGTTGCCGATCCCACCGAACAGACGCGTGAGCTGAAGGCACTGGAGGAACGGGTGGTCGCCAGTGAAGCCGCCCACGCGCGGGCGCTGCGCGACGCCGCTGCGGTCGAGGCCACCACCACGCCTGGTGACGCCGCCGGTGCCGAACGCGATCGGCTGCTGCGCGAGCGCGAAGTGCTGCAGGCCATCGCCACCGCTCTCGAAGTGAAGCGCGACTTCCTGCGCATGAAGGTGAAGGCGCTGCCGATCGACCCGGCGCAGGATGAAGCGGCCACGGAGGCGGCAGCCGCGCCGCCGGCGCCGCGGCTGCTGCCGTCGACGCCGTGGATTGGCTGGGGGCTCGGCGGGGCACTGTTGTTCGCGGTGATGGTCGGCTTCGTCCTTCACGCGCGCGACACGAAGATTCGCGATCTGGTGGACCTGCGAGCCGCCACCGACGTGCCGCTCCTCGTCAGCGTCAACGAGATTGTGCCGGTGCGCGCGGCGCCGGCCACCGCCGAACGCGAGTTGTCGACGCTGCCCGAACCAGCGACTGCGACGCTCGTGTGGCATCCGCGGTGTCCGCGGCGGACAGTGGAGCAGTATCGGCGCCTGGCGCAGGGTCTGCGGCGGATTCGCGCCGAACGTCAGATTCGCGTCGTCGGTATCACCAGCGCGCTGCCAGGCGAGGGGAAGACGCTGAGCGCGGTGAACCTGGCGGTCTCGCTGGCAGAGGGCTATCGCCAACGCGTGCTGCTGGTGGATGCCGATCTTCGCCGACCCGCCGTGCAGACGCTGCTGTCGCTGCCGAAGCAGCAGGGGCTGGCCGACTGGCTCCGCCGAGACGACGAGCGCGAGTGCCCGGTTGTGCGGCTCAATTCGCGCCTGTCAGTGGTGCCAGCGGGCACACCGAGTGACGACCCGCTGCCCCTGCTCACGACGTTGCGGATGGCGCTGTTTCTGGCCACCGCCCGCACTGACTTCGATTGGGTCGTGATCGACACGCCACCGACCGGCCTCATTGCCGACGCTGGTGTACTCGATGCGAACGTTGATGGCTTCATCGTACTGGCCGCGGCGGAGCGGACGACCGGGCCGGTACTCAGGCAGGCCATCGCCTCGCTCGGACAGGACCGGATTCTCGGAGTGCTGTTCAACCGCGTACGGCATTCGGACGGCGCAGACAGCGATTCCTACTCGAACTACTACGCCATGCCGTCGGCGCCTCAATGACGGACCTCGAACCTCCTATAATGTTCGGCATACAGGGTTCGCCCTATGTCCGGCCTGGTCCTCCCACGTCCGCGATTGCTCGCCGTTGACGACGACGAGTCAATTCTCAAGGTCATCGAACGCCTCGGCGAGAAGGCGGGGTTCGATGTCGAGACCTGTCCTGTCGGAAGCACCGCGACAGACTGCCTGTTGAGACGGCCCGCCGAACTGGCGATGGTCGACCTGCACATGCCGGACGCCAACGGCATCGAACTCCTGAAACGCTTCAAGGCGATTGTGCCGGCATGCGACGTCATTCTCATGACCGGTGCAGGCGGCGTCGCCAGCGCCGTTGAAGCCATCAAACACGGGGCGCGCGAATACCTGACCAAGCCGTTCGATCTCGACCGCCTGCGTGTCGTGCTGTCTGAGATCCGCGACGAACTCGAGCGGCGCGTGCAGGTGGCCGCGCTCGAGAGCGACGTGGCACGGCAGATGGAGTTCTGCGGCATGCTCGGCCGCAGTCCCGCGATGCAGGATGTCTTCAGCCTGATTCAGCGGCTGGCGCCGCACACCTCGATCGCGATCATCACCGGCGAGACCGGCACCGGCAAGGAACTGGCCGCGCGCGCCTTCCATCGGCTGGGCTCGCGTCACTCACAGCCGTTCATCACGATGCACTGTTCGGCCTTCGATCCCGCGGCGCTGCCGTCGGCCGCCGGTGCCACGCTGTACCTGGACGAGATCAGCGAACTGCCGCTGCCGATGCAGGCGGCGGTGCTGCGCGCGCTGGAACAACACGACGAACGCCGGCCGCGGGCGCTGTGGCGCGGTCCGGCCATTGTGGCGACGTCGCGGAAAGACCTGCGCGCCGAGGTGGCGGCCGGACGGTTCAGAGACGACCTCTTCTACCGCCTCAGCGTCGTCGAAATTCTGTTGCCCCCGTTGCGTGAACGTCGCGAGGACATTCCGTATCTGACGGCGGCCTTCATGCGGGCGATGGCCGCGCGCTTGCGAAAGCCGCTCAACGGGCTGACGGCGTCGGCCGAGCGGCTGCTGTTGTCGTTTGGCTGGCCAGGCAACGTGCGGCAGTTGAAGCACACGATTGAACGCGCCTGCATCATGGTGAGCGGATCAACGATTTCAGAGCGCGAACTCGAACCGTCGATGAAGCAGCGGCCGGTCGGCCCGGAGTTCACGAGCGAACTGATGGGGGCGACCGCTGACGACAATCCGAAGGAGTACGAGCGCGATCAGATTGTGGACGTGCTGCAGCAGATGCGGGGAAACCGGATGGCGGCAGCCTAGATGCTCGGGATGAGCCGGCGCGCGTTGTATCGGCGACTCGAGCGCTACCAGATCGGGGCCGAGGCGCCGCCGCGGCGCGCATATCTGCCGCGGCCAAGGTAAGATCACCGCCATGGCTTATCCTGAATTCTTCGTGGCGCCGATGCGCGCCGAACTCTCGAGTCTTGGTGTCGAGGAACTGCGCACTCCCGCGGACGTCGATCGTGCGGTGAGCGACTCAACCGGCACGCTCATGATTGTGGTGAACTCGGTATGCGGCTGCGCGGCAGGGAAGGCGCGTCCCGGCTTGGCGCTGGCGCTTCGTCACGGGGTGAAACCGGACCGCATGGCCAGCGTGTTTGCCGGCTTCGACAACGACGCCACGGCGCAGGCCCGCTCGTACTTCACCGGCATGATGCCGTCATCGCCGTCAATCGCGTTGTTGCGCGACGGCAAGCTGATTTACATGCTGGAGCGTCGGCAGATTGAAACGAGTTCGGCCGACCAGATCGGCGCCGAACTGCGCCGCGCATTCGACACGCACTGCGCCAAGACCACCGTGCAGTAGAAGCCCGTCATTGGTGATTGCCGATTGGTGATTGCCGATTGGTGATTGCACTGCGACGGCAATCGACGCTTAGCAATCAGCAATTCTGCCGTCATCCGCCCCTCGTATGCATCTCGAGGTGCGGGTCCTGCTTCAGTGCCTTGATCGGCACAAACGCCCGCCGGTCGCCGAGCGCCAACCGCTGCTCGGCACCGCGGTCGTCCCGCTGCCGCCACAACCCCGCCACCAGCTCGCGCAGTTCGTCGACGCTGGCGCCCTTCCTCAACGCGGCGCGCAGGTCGGTGCCGCGCGTGGCGTACAGGCACAGGTACCACATGCCGTCGGCCGTGAGCCGGCTGCGGTCGCAGCTGCTGCAGAACGGAGCAGTGGTTGACGAGATGATGCCGAACACCGTGCCGTCTGGCAGCGCATAGCGATCGGCCGGCGCAGACGACTCGTTCGCCGGCGCCGTCACACTCCCGTAGTGCGCCGACAGGCGTTCGAGCATTTCGGCGCGCGACAGCACGTTCGCCCACGACCAGTGTGTGGCGCCGCCCACGTCCATGTACTCGATGAACCGCACTTCGCCGTTGACGGTCTTCCCGTACTCGATGAGCGGCACCAGTTCATCGTCGTTCGTCCCCTTGATGACAACGGTGTCGATCTTCAGCGTGCCGAAGGCGCGATGGGCCGCAGCGATGCCTTGCTTCACGCGCGTCAGCTCGTCGAAGCGGGCCAGTGCCGCGAAGCGATCGTGGTGCAGCGTGTCGAGGCTCACGGTCACCCGCTTGAGGCCCGCCTCCTTCAGCGCCTCGATCTGATCGGCGAGCAGAATGCCGTTGCTCGTCATGGCCAGATCCTTGAGCACGGGTTTCGCGGCCAGCATGCGCACCAGCGAGGGCAGATCGCGGCGGAGCAGCGGTTCGCCGCCGGTGAGCCGGACGCGGTCGACGCCCAGGCTGATGAAGACGTCGACCAGCCGGCTGATCTCCTCGAAGTTGAGGAGGTCTTCGCGCGGCAGCCACACGTACTCCGCCTCGGGCATGCAGTACTGACAGCGCAGGTTGCAGCGGTCAGTCACCGAAAGCCGGAGGTTCTTCAGCGGGCGGTTCAGGAGGTCGAGCATCGGGAACGGACCAATTATGGTGCCAAATCAGGTCCACAGGTCCACGGGTCCACAGGTCCATTGGTCCAGGCTGCACGCGTTCACAGTGACTGAAACCTCGAACCGTGGAACCTGTGGAACCCTGGAACCCGGAACCTGTGTGGTTCGATCGATATAATCGTCGGTATTGATGCCGCAGATTCTTGTGACCAACGACGATGGGTACCGTTCTGAAGGAATTCACGCGCTGGCTGAGGCGCTCAAGCCGCTTGGCGACGTCACCGTGGTCGCGCCAATGGACGAATCGAGCGCGATTGGCCATGCGCTGACGCTCAAGCGTCCGCTCCGGCTGGAACTCATGCGGGAGGGCGTGTATGCCGTCGACGGAACACCGACCGACTGTGTGAACATGGCGGTCACGCACGTGCTGAAGCGGCTGCCCGACATGGTCGTGTCGGGTATCAACAAAGGGTGGAACCTCGGCGACGACGTTACGTATTCGGGCACGGTGGCCGGCGCGCTCGAAGGAGCGCTGCTGGGCGTGCCCGGGATTGCCGTGTCGCTGCAGTCCACGAAGGCCGCGTGGGATTTCAGCTTCGCCGCTGAGGCCGCCGCGACGATGGCCGCGCAGATGTTCAGACGTCCGTTGCCAATGTGGACGTTCCTCAACATCAACCTGCCGACGGGGAAACCAAAGGGGTTCCGCGTGACGGTGCAGGCCAAGCGCAATCACATTACCGAAATTTCTGAACGGCACGACCCCAAAGGACGCGCCTACTACTGGATTGAGGAAGGGCAGGACGAGTGGGCGCCGCACGACCGGTCCGATTACCAGGCGGTGCGCGACGGCTATGTGTCGGTCACACCGTTGCACCCGGACCTGACGGCGCACCAGGCGCTGCCGGCCGTTGAAGAGTTGTGTTTGGCGTCTGGAGCTGAGGTAAGATAGCGGTTCGCCTGTCGGGGCGTGGCTCAGCCTGGTAGAGCACTCGGTTCGGGACCGAGGGGTCGGAG
>CADEEX010000330.1 GCA_902826465.1 uncultured Acidobacteriota bacterium | reverse complement strand
CGTGCGACGCTCGGCATCACCGAGTGGCAACTCTCGAATGGCGTGCGCGTGATCTTGAAGCCGACGACGACGAAAGAAGACGAGATTCTGTTTCGCGCGACCAGTCCCGGTGGCACGTCGATCGCGGGCGATCAGGAACTGATTCCTGCGACCACGGCGGAGAACGTCGTGGCCGAGGGCGGCCTGGGCGATTTCTCGCAACTCGATCTGGGCCGGGTGCTTGCCGGCGTCACCACTGGTGTCCGTGCGGACATTGGAGAGACAGAAGAAGGACTGCAGGGCGGATCGGTCAAGAAGGACATCGAGAAGATGTTCCAGTTGATCTACCTGACGTTCACGGCGCCGCGGGCCGATGCGACGCAGTTCGAGGCGTTGAAGGAGCGGTTGCGACTGTCGTTGTCGAATGCGCAGGCGCGGCCGGAAACCGCCTTTCGCGACGCGCTGGTGTCGGCCATGACGCAGGATCACCCGCGGGCGCGTCCGCTGACGCCGGCGTCGGTCGCGCAGATGGATCTTCAGCGCTCGGTGGCGTTCTACCGCAACCGGTTTGCTGACGCCAGCGACTTCACGTTCGTCTTTGTCGGCAGCTTCGACGTGGACACGATGAAGCCGCTGGTGGAGCGGTACCTCGCGTCGCTGCCGTCGATCAGGCGGGTCGAGGCGGCGGTCGACCGAGGCATTCGTCCGCCGTCGGGTGTGGTCGAACGCAAGGTGGTGCGAGGCGTCGATCCACGGAGTCAGGTGTCGATCGTCTTCAACGGGCCATTCGAGAACAGCGAAATGAACCGGATGGTGGTCGAGGCGACGGGGCAGATGCTTGGCGGTAACCTCCAGCGCGTGCTGCGCGAGGAACTGGGCGGTACGTACGGCGTGTCGGTGAACTCGCGCTTCTCTGAGTTCCCGACGTCCGAGTACAGAATTCTGATCAACTTTGCCTGCGATCCGGCCAGGGCCGATCTCCTGACAACGGCGGCGTGGCAGGTGATTCGCGAGTTTGCGCAGCAGGGGCCGTCGCCCGACCAGGTGGCGGGCTACCGCGGCACGCTGAACCGCGAACTCGAGGTGAAGTTCCAGGAGAACCGCGACCTGCTGAACGCGCTCGTCGCCAAGGTCGAATACGGCGAGGACCTCGAAGAAGTGTTCGACCTGCGACCGCTTTATGCGCGGCTCACCACCGAGGCCGTCCGCGACGCGGCGCGGACGTACCTGAACCTGCAGCGCTACGTGCAGGTGACGCTGAGTCCCGAGGGCCGGTAACTCGCCGCCGACGCGGCTGTCGTCGCGCGCCCGTGCAGAGGCGCGGCTCCGGCCCCCTTGTGGTAGCGCGCTGCAGGGGCGCGAGGCGCTACAGGGTCTTCAGATAGGCGAGGAGCGCGCCGACTGGCGAGTCGAGCACTCGCGTCTCTATGGCCTTGCGATCGGCGGTGGGGTCGAGACCGCTGGTGTCAGGACACATCTCGACCCCGAAGGCATGACCCGTGTTGGCCTTTCCGGCCACCGACGTGTCGTACTCCTTGATCAACATGGTGTCGTGCGGGCCGTAGCGCTGCGTCGGCTGCTCGCTCCACTCGAAGCCGACCATCGCTTCGTCGTAGAACGCGTTGCCGCGCAGGAACTTCGCAGGTCGCGTCGATGGACAGACTAGCTGTGCCAGCGTCGGCACCGAGCCGTTGTGCAGATAGGGCGCCTGCGCCCAGATGCCGTGCAGCGCGTCGGCCTTGTAGCCATTCGTCCCTTCGGCGACGCGCGTCGGCGTGTCACGGAACGACTCGTCCAGCCGTGCCTCCCAGTCGCCCTTCGGGACGCACCAGTCGGCCCCTGGCTCTCCAGGATGGTTCAACCCGTAAATGGTGCAGGCCTCGGCGACGAGCGCGGACAAGCCGTAGCGCGACACGCTGGTGTTGAGCCGCGTGCGATTGGCATCCACGCCGAGCGACGCGGCCGTGTAAATGGCCTGATTGCGCGGCGAATGACAGGCGGCGCACTTCTCCTTGAAGATCGCCTTGCCGTCCTTCGCCTTGCCCAGATCCACGGTGCTGAACGGATAGGGGGGCGGTGGCAGGTGATCGATGAACGGATTCAGCGGTTCGTGCACACGCACGTTGACCATGCGCGGATCGCCGGTGGCCGATGAGCCCGAGGCGAGCGTGCGAGACGAGGCGCCCTGGTTCCCGTCCCAGTTGGCGTTGTAGCGATCCACGGCCCAGTTCACGCTCTTGATGTCGATCGGCGCGGGCACCGGTGGTGCCCAGGCCGCGATGTTCTTCAGCACGCGATCCGCCGCCACCTTCGCATCGGTGACCGGCTCGGTCATGCCGGCGGTGTCGGCCGGCAGCCCATTGGCCGTCGAGAAACCGGTGAAGAACGGACTCTTCGGGTTATCGCGTCGGATGAACTCGAGAAAGCTGTTGTCGGGCCGACGGGTGTGAATGGCGACCAGGCCAGAGGCCACGCCAAAGGCATCCATCTGGCCCGGCCTGTCGCCGAACACGTCGGGCAGCGCCTGCCTGTAGGCGTTGTTCTTCGCCACCACGTGGTAGATGAAGTGCGTCTTCACGCCGACGGCGATCAGGTCCTTCACGATGCTCGGAAATTCGTCGGCCACGGCCAGCGTCTGAATCTTGGCGCGGGCTATCTGCGCCGGCGACGATCCGTACATCGTTTCAGGGCGATGGCGTGCCTTGTCGATCATCTCGACGTAGAGCGCGCGGACCACGCTGGTATTCGGCTTGATGGTGGCTGGATTCACCGGTGCCGTCGACGTGGCGTCGAAGCCTGATTCCACCAGCGCTGCGGCGGTGAGCATCAGCAGCTTCGAGTAGTACTGGGCCTCGATCTGCGTATTCGGCATGCCGGGGAGGAACTTCATCGTGCCGGACACCATGACGCGGCCGACATGGCACGCCGCGCACGACAGGAACACGCGGTCCAGGGCACCAGGGCTGCCGAAGCCTGGGCGATCGCGTTCCCAGTTGTCTTCCACGGTGGCGGTCCGTGCCTTGGCGATGAGCAGGCTGGTGTTCTTGAAGACGCGGCGCGCCGTCAGTCGTCCATCGATCACCGCCGTCTGCGCGTTCGTCATCGGCTCGAAGACGCGTGGGTTCTCGAAGGCAAAGCCGTAGGGGAGGTGCGACCGGCGCTCGGTGACTGGCCTGGCGACGCCGTTCACATAGTCGGCCGGATTGGGTTCGACGGCAATGTGATCGAGCGTCCAGGTGGCATCGGGACCCGCCCCCATCGGAATCGCCGCCTCGTGTTTCCAGATGCGCGCGAGCGCGCGCAGCGCCGGGTCCGAATGATTGGGGTCGAGATCGAGGATGGTTTTCAGCAGAACGAATTGAAGCCGACCGGGTTGTCGCGAAACCAGCGCCAGGCGAGTTGCGGCGTCTGGCCGCTGCGGAAACCGTAGGTGGCGGCCCGAGCCGGATCGGTGTCGTTCAGGTAGCCGTCGATGGCGTGATCGCGTTTGGCGATCTCGGCGGGCCAGTTCGCGATCGGTTGTCCATCGACCCACGAGATGAGTTCAGCGCTGGTGTCGTCTGCCGGCGGGGTGACCAGGGCCGCGGCGGCGCGCGGCACAGGATAGTCGCGCGTCTCGGCCGGTGGCGGCGTGCTGCACGCGGCGGCGATCACCACTGTTGAGAAGATCGCGGCGAGGGTGAACGGCGTGGATTGGGGCATGGCGTGCATGTGCAGGACAACGACGCGTCGGCGGTGCGCGAACGCGTCAGGTGCGGCGATCATACGGCAGGGATGCAGGGACCGGGCGCCAGCTCAGCACGCAGTCGCATAGAATCACGGTGTGCCTGGCATCATCCTCTTCGACGGCACGTGCGCGTTCTGTGAGCGCTCGGTGCGGTTCATCGCCACCAGAGATCCGGAGGGCTATTTCCGGTTCGGCGCGTCGCAATCGCCGCAGGCGGCCGCCTTGCTCGGGTCGTTCGGCACGACCCGCGAAAGCACGAAGAGCATCATCCTGATCGAAGACGGCGAGCTGTATCTTCGCTCAACGGCCACGCTGCGCATTGCCAGGCGGCTGACGTGGCCGTGGCGTCTGGCCGGCGCGCTGCTGGTCATTCCCAGGCCCGTGCGCGATGCGGCCTACGCGGTGGTGGCTGCGGTGCGCATGCGGATTGCCGGTCGTTCGAATGCGTGCGAGATTCCACCGCCGGAGATCCGCGCGCGCATGATCTGAGCGCGGTCGGGCGCGCTATTGCGGCTGTTCGAGTGCCAGGCTGCGGCTCTGCGCGCTCAACGCGGCGAGCGTGATCGCGCGATGCGACGCCGTCCAGGCGACCTCGCGCTGCTGCACCAGCAGCACCTGCGGTGATTCGTGTCGCAGGTGCAACGTGTCCTCGACCAGTTGCGACAGCTGCGGCGCATCCTGCACGGTCACCACGCAGTGCGTATGAGCCGACTCGTGGCTATGACTGGCAAACGCTTCGAACGCGCGGGCGCTCAATCCGCACTCGCTGCTGTGTTTCAGCACCCAGATCGACTCCTTCTCTGAGGCGTCGAGGAGGCGATGGAGGTCTGCAGTGCTCGTCAGGTGCTGAAGGGGCATCAGCCCATTGTGGCCCGCAATCGCATCAGAACCGAAATGTCGCACCCAGGCTCAAGCGGACCGCATCAGCGTCGGCCCTGCTGAAGAACCGCACATATCCGACGGCGGCGCGAATGCCGACGATGCCAGCGTCGAGCGTGACGCCGCTGTCGAGCGCGAGCACGGCGCTGCTCGAGCCTCCTTGTGACGTGGAGGTCGAAGGCTGACCGGACGAGAAGCGGGTGATCCGCTCGTTGGTGCTCGCGTCGTGTTCGCCGCCGAACAGGATCTGTCCGAACGGCACGATCGCCGGCTTCTGCGGTGCGCTGATCCGCACGCCTCCCATGAAGGTGTGGAACGAGACGTCGAGCGATTCCTCGCTCGAAAACGACCCTGACGTCCGACTGAAGTCGTCGGAGTGATAGGTGCCGCCGACCTCGCCGACGAGGGCGAACTTTGGCGATAGCGTGGTGGCGATGTCGGCGAACCACCCCTTCGCGAAGTCATTCGGCCTGGGCACGTCGCTGCTGCGCACGAGGCTGGTGATGTTGGCGTGGTAGTAGCGCCAGCCGGCCGCGACCTCTACCCTGCTCGTGTCCTGGGCGGACGCCGAGTCGGCAGCCAGGAGCAGCACACCCGTCACAAGAAATCCGAGTCGTCGCATACGTGTTTCAAACCTAACACAGCTGTTGGTTCGAACCGAGCGGCGAGGGGGCGCGAGAAAGGGCTGGCGGCAGATTTCCTG
>CADEEX010000329.1 GCA_902826465.1 uncultured Acidobacteriota bacterium | reverse complement strand
CCACGCCGAGCGCGGCGTAGCTGAAGTTGAGCGCGATGATTTGCCACTCCATCGTGGGAACAGGGCCTCGTTGCTGAACGCGTGTCGCCGACATTGTAGCCGCAGACCTGGGGGCGCCGGTCAAGAAGCCCGCGCGGGCTGGACTTGGGCCGTTCGGCAGGGCATCGTAGCCGGATGTTCTCGCACGGATCGAAGAATCGACTCACCGTGAAGGATCTGCCGCGTTTTCAGACCGGATCGCTGTTTGATCGCGTCGCGCGAGCGGTGTGCCAGGTCGGACTTCTGCCACGCAAGGAGCTGTACGAGGCATGGGAAACGGCCCGCAGGACACGTCGGCTGTTTCGTGGGCACCGCGTGGTCGACGTTGCCGGTGGGCACGGCCTGCTCGCACACCTGCTGCTGTTACTCGACGACAGTTCGCCGTCCGCGCACGTGATCGATCCGGCGATTCCGCCGTCGAGTGCTGCGCTTCAGGGGGCGCTCGTTGAACGCTGGCCCAGGCTGGTCGGACGCGTGCACCAGCAGGCGCAGCCGTTCGACACATTCGAGATCGCATCAACCGACCTTATCGTGTCGAGCCATGCCTGCGGATCGTTGAGCGACCTGGTGATCGATCGCGCGAGGCAGGTGCGCGCGCCGGTGGTGGTGCTGCCGTGCTGTCACGACTTCGAGACGTGCGATCGGGGTCCGCTTGCAGGATGGATGGACGGCGCGCTCGCCATCGACGCCCGCCGCGCCATGCGGCTCGAACAGGCCGGCTACCGCGTCTGGACGCAGACGATTCCGTCGGAGATTACGGACAAGAACCGGCTGCTCCTCGCCGCACCGCTGACGCCTGAACCCCTGGAACCGTAGACAGGTTCCTATCGTGCGAGCAGCTGCTGGAAGTTGACGTCGGCGGCCAGCACGCCGCGGACCTGTCCGCCCGCATCGCGTAGCGCCGCGGCAATCGTGAAGCAGAAGTCGCCGGTAGCGGCCGAACGGTAGACATTCGTCGAGTGGGCGCGGTCGTGCGCCATCGCTTCGCGATACCACGGGCGGTTCGACCAGTCGCGGTTCAGGCCGTCGGCATCGTGGCGGGCGCGTCCGTCCGTGCAGCGGATGTTGTCGACGATCTGTCGTCCGCCAGGACCCGTGAGGTAGACGAGTTCGAAGTGCGGGTGACGTTCGATCCATCGAGACATCAGCGGCTCAATGCGTCGTCGATCGAGGGAGTCGGCACCAAGGTCGCGCACGAGGGCATCGAGTTCGCGTGCCGCGCGGTCGTGTGCGGCGAAGCGGAACGTCCCCACCGCCATCACCAGCACGTCGGTGACGCCCTTGACACTGCCGCTCATGTCCTTCAGCGTGCCGATGGTCGCCAGTTGCCGTCCGGCGGCGTTGGCGACGTCCTGCATGCGGCTGTTGGCGTGGGCGACTGACGACTGCACCGCCGTGTGTTCGCCGTCGTGGCGATCGGTCGTGTCGGTGGTCATGGCGGTCACGCGCGCAATGCTGGTGTGCAGTTCGCGCACGCGCGCTTCGATCTCTGCGGTTGTCGTACTGGTGCGCTCAGCCAGCCGCTGCACTTCCTCGACGACCACGCCGAAGGCGACGCCGTGCGCTCCGGCCCGCGCCGCTTCGATGGTGGCGTTGATGGCGATGATCTTCGTGTGCTGGGCAATGCGCGACACGGTGGTCAGCGCGGCCTCGACGTCGGCCGAGGCGCCGCGCATCTGCTCGGTGGCGTCTTCGAGGTGCGACGTCAGCTCGCGCATGTTGTCGGCCACGGTCTTGGCCAGGCGTGCCTGATCGCTCGATTGTCCGGCCATGTCCTGCGCCATGCGGGCCAGGTTCGGACCGAGCGCGCCGAGTTGAATGGCCGCCGTGGCAATCTGCACCAGTGCGGCGTCACGTTCGTCGCGTGGCTGGTCGATCGAGGTTGTCGTGATGGAGTGGCGAATGCGCTGCACAGAAGGCTCTCATGTCGCTCGTGTCGTGTCGTGAGCGTGTCAGTCCTTTCGGTCAAAGGGCACGCCAGCTTGAATCAACGACACAAATGACTGCGTCCTGAGTCGAAAGCAGACAGGAATGTCCGCAGCGAGCGCAGCGACGCGCACATCTGCGTTCAGGGTCATCGGTGAAGCCGCAGTGGCTGATGACGTATCCTCTCGTCGAGAGGACTGATCTGTGCCACGACGCTACTGGTTGATGAAGTGCGAGCCTTCCGCCTACACGATCGACGATCTTGCGCGCGACAAGACCACGAGCTGGGAAGGGGTGCGCAACTTTCAGGCGCGCAACTTCATGCGCGACCAGATGCAGGAAGGCGACGGCGTCCTGTTCTACGCCTCGAATGCCGATCCGTCAGGCGTGACCGGGCTGGCCACCATCGCCAGGGCAGGCTATCCCGACCCGACGGCGTTCAAGAAGGGGCACGTGTACTTCGACGAAGGCAGCAAGACGGACGCGCCGACCTGGTTCCTGGTTGACCTGGCGTTCGAGGAACGCTTCCCCGGCATCGTCTCGCTCGAGACGCTCAAGCAGACCAGGGGACTCGAGGCGATGGTGGTCACGCAGAAGGGCAGCCGGCTGTCGGTGCAGCCGGTCACGAAACCGGAGTACGACATTGTGGTGAAGCTCGGACGGAAGATCACGCGGGGCTGAACAGCCCCGCGCCAGATCCGCACTACTCTGGCGAGGCAAGGATCAGGCAGGCGTTGGTGCCGCCGAAGCCGAACGAGTTGGTCATGGCGTAGCGCATGGTCACGGGCGCTTCGACGTTCGGCACCAGATTGAGCCCTTGTCCGTCGTCCTGTTTGTGCAGGTTCACCGTCGGCGGCGCGATCTGATCGCGGAGCGCCAGCACCGTGAGGCCGGCCTCGAGCGCGCCGGCGCCACCGAGCAAGTGTCCGGTCATCCCCTTGGTCGAACTGACGAGCAGCGTCCGTGCATGTTCGCCGAACACCGTGGCGATGGCTGACGCCTCGGCGCGATCGCCGAGCGGCGTCGAGGTGGCGTGCGCGTTCAGGTAGCCGATCTGCGATGGCTGCAGGCCGGCGTCTTCGAGCGCCGTGTTCATCACGCGTCGGACCCCGTCACCGTCTTCAGGCGGCGCGGTCGGATGATGCGCATCGGCGCTCATGCCGTAGCCGACAATCTCCGCCAGGATCGACGCCCCTCTCGCGATCGCATCCTCGCGCTCTTCCAGAATCAGCACACCGGCGCCCTCGCCGACGACGAAGCCGTCGCGGTCGGCGTCCCAGGGCCGGCTGGCGTGTGCCGGATCGTCATTGCGCGTCGACAGGGCGCGCATGGCGCCAAAGCCCGCCACGCCAAGCGGCGTGACACTGGCCTCGCTGCCGCCGCAGATCATCGCGTCGGCGTAGCCGTGCTGAATGAGCCGGTAGGCGTCGCCGATCGAATGTGCACCGGTGGTGCAGGCGGTGGCGACCGCCGAGTTCGGGCCTTTCGCGCCGTAGCGCACCGACACCTGCCCGGCGGCCAGGTTGACAATGGCCGAGAGGATGAAGAACGGTGACACACGGTCGGGACCGCGCTCGAGCAGCGTCTGATGCTCGCGTTCGATCACCTCGAATCCGCCGATGCCGCTGCCAATGCCGACGCCGACGCGCGTGGCGTTGGCCGCCGTGATCGGCAACCCGCTGCTCTTCATCGCCATCTCTGTCGCGGCCAGCGCGAACTGGATGAAGCGCGCGCACTTCTTGACGTCCTTCTTGTCGAGCCACTGCAGCGGATCGAAGTGCTTGACCTCGCCCGCGAAGCGCGTCGAATGCCGGCTGGCGTCGAACAGCGTGATCGGCGCAATGCCAGACTGCGCCGCCCGGACACCGTGCCACGTGGCCTCGGTCCCGATGCCGACCGGAGAGACCAGTCCGATTCCCGTTACGACCACTCGCCGCCGCTGCTGCATTGAAGGCATGGATTTTGAGGATTCCGGTTAGGACGCCGATAATCGCGTCCGCGTTCCGTCGCACGAGGGTATCGACGGATGAGGCGCGAGGGAGAACTGGCGATGAAGATTCTGGTGCTGGGCGCTGGCGCAATCGGCGGCTATTTTGGTGGCCGGTTGGCGCAGGCCGGTGCGGACGTCACGTTTCTGGTGCGGCCGGCGCGTCTCGAGGCGTTGCGCGCGAGCGGTCTCACGATTGAAAGCCCGCTCGGCCACTTCAACGGGCCGGTCGCGACCGCGCTCGCCTCCGAGCTGCGCCCCGACTTCGACCTGGTGCTGCTGACGTGCAAGGCCTACGACCTCGACTCGTCGCTCGAGGCAATAGCCGGAGGCATGGGGATGCACACCGTGATCGTACCGCTTCTCAATGGTCTTGCGCACTACGACGTGATCGACGCCAGATTCGGCCGCCACCGTGTCATGGGCGGCACCTGCATGATCGACTCGACGCTGACCGCCGACGGCGTCGTTCGCCACAGTGGCACACTGCAGCGGATGGTCGTTGGTGAACGCGATGGGGCCGCCTCGCCGCGTCTTGATGCCTTCTCGGCCGACCTGTCCCGGACCGCGATCGACTGGTCGGTCAGCGACAACATCACGCAGACGCTTTGGGACAAGCTGGTGTTTCTTGCCGCGCTGGCGTCTGCCACCTGCCTCTTTCGTGGCACGGTGCGGGAGATCGTGGCGTCTCCTGGCGGCCGCGAGGTGATGGCCCGTGCGCTCGATGCCAACCTCGAGATCGCTCGGCGTGCAGGGTTTCCCTGCGGTCAACCGGCGATTGACTTTGCCCGCGGTCGGCTGACGCATCCAGACGGCGGGTGGAGCGCGTCGATGCTTCGAGATCTCGAAGCGGGTGGCCGGGTCGAGGCGGACCACATCGTGGGTTGGATGCTGCACAAGGCACGTGTGTATGGGGCAGACGACACCGTGTTGTCGATGGCGTTTACCCATCTGAAGACCTACGAGCAGCGACGCGACGCCGGCCGGCTGCCGCACCTCTGAGCGGATCGCGTTTGCTATGCTACGTGGTCGTCTGCGGCCGCGTGCCGCCAGCCTGGAGTGTTCATGAGCGCGTCTTCTCCTGGCACGGCACGGACCGTCAACAGTCCGGGCCAGGTGCTGTTTGCCAGCCTGATCGGCACCACCATCGAGTTCTTCGACTTCTATATCTACGCGACCGCCGCAGTGCTGGTCTTTCCGCAGCTGTTCTTCCCGGCTTCTGATCCGGCGTCCGCCACGCTTGCCTCGCTGGCGACGTTTGCCATTGCCTTCCTGGCCCGGCCGATCGGCTCGGCGTTGTTCGGCCACTTCGGCGATCGCGTGGGCCGCAAGACCACGCTCGTCGCCGCGCTGC
>CADEEX010000328.1:3752-5312 GCA_902826465.1 uncultured Acidobacteriota bacterium | reverse complement strand
CAGGAAACGTTTCAGCGCGGCCACGCCCTCGTCGTCGCGGTTCAGCTTCAGCAGCGTGACACCGAGCCCGAAATGCATGTACTCGCTCTCGGGATCGAGGTCGGCCGCGAGACGGAACTCGCGCTCAGCGTCGACGTATCGCGCCGGATCGGTCTCGGCCTGCGCCTGGAACGCCTGCGCGCGGATGCCGTGCGCCCGCGAGAGGACTGGCGGCTGCCCCGCCGCAAGGCTGATCGCCTGTGCTGCAGTATCCAACGCATTCGGATACACCTTCATGTTGAGCATCGCCTCGGACATCACCACGAGGCACTCTGCGCAACTGCCGCGGGCCGCGGCGTTGAGTTGCTGCAGACGCTTCAGCGCCTCGAAGTTGTCGCCGCGCCGCATCAGCCGCTCGGCCTCGACGATCCCATCACGCGTCGCCTTGTCCGGCGCCTGGCCAGCGACAACGGCGGAATGAGTGGCTAACACGAACGTGAGTAACACGGCGGGCGCAAGGGCGAGGTATCTCATATTCAGGCACAGGAGAGATGAGCGCTCCTGTGGCCGATTCTAGCCCAGCACCGAGGGAAGGCTAGCGTAAGTGGATCGAGCGGCGGTTACGCTGGGGGCCTGTCTTTGATGACTTGGCGCGGCGACGCGCGTAGGCCGCAACCACTCCGCTGCCGAGCAACAGCATGGAGGCCGGCTCGGGGACCGGTGTCTCGGTCGTACGGAACGTCTGCGCCCACGCCAGCTGGTCCTGCACCGGCGCGCCAGCGGTGGTGAGGATGTTCATCACGAAGACCGAGTTGCCGCTGGCCAACAACGTGCCCCAATCCTGCGTCTGCGCGAAGGTCGCCAGAGACACGCTCGCCGAGTCCACCTGGCCGCTCGTCCGCTCGCCCTCGAGAAACCAGATCGCTTCCTGCACGCGGGCACCCACACCAGCCCCGGTGCCAAAGAACGGCGTGAAGATCGGAAGCGCGTAGCTGCCCGTGCGCAACTGCGTGTAGATCCACTTCGTGGCATCTGAGATCGGGTCGAAGTTCGGACTCGTCTGCCCGCTCACGCCTCCGCTGATGGCTCCGTCCGACAGCGTGTAGATGTACTCGGTGCCGTAACTGAAGTGCTCGTTGAACTCGAGGCAGAACGTCACGAAACTGCCGAGCGCCGTGTCGGTCGTCGCCTTGAACGGACCACCACCGCCGGCGGCATTGTTGACAAAGTCACCAGTCGTCCAATCGGTCAGCGTGATCGAGTTCGCGCGAGCGGTCGAAGGGACGGCGACACACGACAGCAAGGCTCCATTCATAGCAAGCACAGGGCCGACACATCACGAGCCGACACTGCAGAGCGCTGCACGGCGGGCCTGCACAAGGGCGGACTTTGGTCGCTGCCAATCACCCGTCCTTGACGGCAATGTCGGGGCTCGCGGCTTGGAACTAGGGGCCTCGCCGCCCTGCCACTCAGTCTCGAAAAATACCCGTGCGTCAGAGACACCGTCGCACGTAGCGCGCGCTTTGGAACACACGCTGATCTGGCATTCTCACCGCCGTCAACACGGCCGTGCGAGATGGT
>CADEEX010000328.1:0-3742 GCA_902826465.1 uncultured Acidobacteriota bacterium | reverse complement strand
GACACCAATCGTCCTGCCGACGATCTGAGGATGCGGCCAGTCGGCTGCGTCCACAGCGGCGTTGTTGTGATGTCCGCAGATGATTGAGTGAAGTTGGCGATTCTATGCGACTCAGAGTGAACGGCGTCGAGCGTCCGGTGCTAAATTTGAGCGGTGGCACTGAGAAAGCCAAGTATCTGGACGCGACGCCTGATCGCGCGCTGTCTCTTCGTGCCTTGCCTCATCGTGTGTGGGAACTATTTCCTCGGGACGCAACTGTTCGGCGGTCGAGACCAGCAGGCTCTCGCCGTGTTGATGCTAGTGGGCGTCGTCATCATTCCGTTCTTGATGATCTCGCCCGAAGAATTGCAGGGACACAAGAGACAACAAGTGTCCAACGTAGAAGACGATAAGAATCCGATCGATCGGTAGACAGACAATTGTGGAAGCCAGGCGAGCCCTGGCTTCCACCCTGAGCGGTTTGCTACTGTCACTGACGCAGCGAACGAACCAGAGACGGCGCTACGATACTGGCGCCGCAGGCGGCGTCGCGGGAGACGATGCCGCTGGAAACGGCACCACCTCGCCCCCGCGTCTCGCCCCTTCGAGGTGTCGAGCCACCTTCCACCGATCGAGTGCCTTCCGATCGTTCGCCAGGACGTTGGCGACGATGACGTCGAGCATGCGAAGGGCGGCGTTGCCGTCCTCAATGGCGGTGCGGATGGTGTGTCGGGCATCGAACATCCGCACCTTTCTGGTTGAGCGGCTATCGACCCGTTCCGCGAACGCATCGAGGGCCGACTGGAGGTCCTGAAGGAACGTACTGGGCAGTCCGTATTCCACGAATACGGCACTGAGCGGTGCGGCCTCCTTCAGGAACGTGCGCGCGGCAGTACGTACTGCCGCGTCGGAGTACGACGCCGGCGGCTGAAATCCGCTGTCGGCGCCTGGACGGTTGAGAGCCATGAGCTTCGCCGTCTTTCTGATCTTCAGAAGATGCTGACTCAACGCCTCCTTGGCGGCCTTCTTCACGATCCGGCCCCCCTCCTTTGTGGCCTGCTTGGCTTCATCGGCGGCGTCGATCTGTGCCACCGCTGTCGCCACGGCCCCGAAGGCCATGCTCCCCGCCGATCCGTCGGGGAACTGCTCCCCATAATCGGCCTGAAACTCCCCCGTCCGAACGAACACTTCACGCTGTCGAGTCTGTCGATTAGTCATCACGATTCTCCCTGACATGGTTCGCGTCATTGCGAACCATTGCGGACCGCGTCATGCGGTTCCGCGTCGAGCCGCTCCTTGCAGCCCGTGGCGACATCGTCTCGCTGCGATGGGGGTGAAGTCCTGAACGAAAGGCTGACGATTCCTGAAAATTTCAGCGTGTCAGCAAAGCGTGGCGGCGTGTCACGCACTCGTGGCAGCGTGTCACGCACGTGTGGAGGCGTGTCACGTACCCGTGGCCGCGTGTCAGGCACGTGTGGAGCCGTGTCACGCACCTGTGGCCGCGTGTCAGCGATCCGTGGAGGCGCGTCACCGACCCGTGTTGGCGTGTCACTTTTTGATCAGCCGTATCTATCTGGCGAATATGTGACTTATTTCGCTGTCTCGCACGCCGAAATCGATGCGTGACACGCGCCCTTTCACACTATTTGTTGGCCGAGACGCTACGGCGAGGCGGGAAAGCCGTAGCATCAACGGCAATTTCTGTGCGCGGCCCGGTCGCAGACCCCTTGTACTCGTTCGGATCGTTCGTGTTCGATGCCAGAACCGGCACGCTCACGCGCGACAACGTGCCAGTGAAGCTGTCTGGCCGACAGCCGCACCTGCTGGCACTCTTCCTCTCGCGTGCCGGCGCACTCGTGTCGCACGCGGAGCTGGTCGCTGCGGCGTGGGGCAACGTCGCGACATCACCGAACAGCCTCGAGCAGGCCATCTCGCAGTTGCGCAAGGTGATCGCCTGCTCGCCGGGCATCCCCTCCATCGTCAACGTGCACGGGCATGGCTACCGCTTCGTGCTCGAAGTGACGCGTATTCTCAGGCGAGAGGCGCAATACACGCTCGACGAGCTGCTGGCGCCCCACCGGGCGTTTCTTGAGGGCCGGGCTGCGCTCGACACGTTGGAGCAGGGCGCCATTGCTCGTGCCCGCAGCGTGTTCGAGCAGCAGACGTCGCTCGTGCCAGACGAGGCGTGGGCGCATGTCGGACTCGCGAACGCATGCGCGCTGCAGTTCGAAACCACGCGCGCGCAGTTACCGCCAGATACGGCGTCGCTCGCTCTCGCGTTCGAGCATGCGCAGCAGGCGTGCCAGCTGAATCCGCGCTACGGCGAAGCCTGGGCCACGCTCGGATTCGTGCTCGAGCGTGTGGGCCGGCGCGACGATGGGGTGGCAGCGCTGCGGCGAGCGGTGTCGCTCGAGTCGGACAACTGGCGGCATCACCTGCGGCTGTCGGCGGCGAGTTGGGGCGAGGAGCGCCTTCGAGAGGCGCGCAGGACGCTGGCGCTCATGTCCGGGCAGCCGATGGCACATTGGCTGGCGGCGTCGGTGCTGGTGGCGCGGCAGGCGCATGATGAGGCCGCGCAGGAACTGAGGATGGCGCTCGAGGCGAGCGATGGCGAGGCTGGCGCGTCCGCGTTCAGCGGCATCGCCGTGCACTGGTTGCTCGGGCTGCTGACGTTGGCCGCTGGCGACACCGCCGGTGCGCTCGGGCATTTCGAGTGCGAGCTGGCTCACGAAGGGAGCGGTCATCTCTACGCGCGTGAGTGTGCCGCCAACAGCTGGTATGCGACCGGTGCCGCGCGGTTTCACGCTGGCGACCAGGCCGGCGCTGTAGCGGCGTTTCGAGAGGCCGTGCTTCGCGTGCCCGCGCATCCGCTGGCGAGGGCCGCGCTCGGCGAGTCGCCGCTCACGCCGCTCTCCCCTGTCGACGCCGCGATTACCGCCGCGGTCGGACGTGCCGCTCGCGGTGACGATGACGCTGCCGCTCTCGAGGCGTTCGCACTGGAGCAGGCGCTTGCGGACGCCGCGCCAGGGAATGCCGGGTGGCTGTTGTCGGTGGAGCCGATGCTGCGGGTATGGAGTCGGTCCGACGTGTGGGCGGGCGCGCGGATGCGCAGCCGCCGCCGCGCGGCATAGCGCTGGGCGAGTCGAAGTTCTCGACCTGGAAGTGGCAAGACGCGCCCCTTCGAGCCCTCGTCCTGTGCCGCCCCGCGTCGCGTCGTGGATCACCATCAACCCAGCCTGACGTACCCTCGCGACTGAAGGTTGACCATCGTCACCATCGCCCACAGATCGGCCTGTACGCCAGGCAACAACTGCGACGGATCGACCTTCTTGCCGATGAGCCCTTGCCCACACACGCGAAGCTCGACGCCGGCCTCGTGCAGCTCCTTCAGCGCCGCGACATTGGGATTGTCGACGCCATTGTGCCGCGCCTTGTAGAGCTCGTTCGAGAACACCGCATCGCCGCCGCCCTGATGGAACATCGCAGCGATATGCCGACGCTTCGCCGGCACCCCGTTGTTCGCCAGCGTGTTGAGGTACCTCCCGATCGCGTTCAGCGTCGGATGCACTTCGTCGTCCTTGACCTTCGCAGAGACCGAGAACACCACCTTGTAGTCGGTGTTCGGATCCGGACGCTCCTTCGCGCCAGCGAAGTCTTTCGCCGCCTGTGCGCTGGCGACCGGCATCTTTCCCTCGGCTGCCGGTGCGGCGTGCGCGCGGCCGGCATATCCGGCGGCCACCACGCCCCCGGCGAGCCTCGTCAT
>CADEEX010000327.1 GCA_902826465.1 uncultured Acidobacteriota bacterium | reverse complement strand
GCAGCATAAGAGTGCGTAGGCGGTGTACGGCGGCTCTGGGTGGTTGATGTCACCGGCATATGTCGCTGGGTTCGCATAAACGCTCGGGTCGAAGTCTTCGAAGATCGCGCGGGTCTTGCGGTTGTAGTACACCGCCGACGCACTGAGGTTGTTGCCGAGGTCGGCCTCGTACTGGAACTGCAGCTCGTCGGTGTACGGCGTCTTGGTCGCGGGCGCAAACAGACCGTCGATTGTCGGGCCGCCTCGAACGCGGTACGACAGCCACTGGTTGTTGATGAAGACCTGCTCTTCACGAACCTGCCCAGTCGCCGTGCCGGCGAAGTTGGTCATGTCCATGCGGATGGGATCGTAGTAACGGCCCCAGTAAGCCGTCGCCTTGTGGCGACCGTCTCCGAGGATGTCGTAGACGGCGCTGAGGCGTGGCGCGAACACCATCGGGAACTGGAACACCTTGGCGTTCGTCGTCGAGTAGTGCCCCCAGCGCTCACCGCGAAGACCGGCGTTGAACGTCCAACGGTTCAGGCTGATCTGATCCTGCGCAAAGAACGAGACGCCGACTACCTTCTGATCCTGCGCACCTTCGGCGGTCTGGATGATTCTGAAGTAATTGATCTGACCGTGAGGGTTTCCGGTTGTGCTATTGAAGCGCAACGTGTTGTTCAGCTCGGCCGCACTGATCGTGCCGTCGCTGTTGGTGTCGTACGCCGCATAGAACGACGCACGGTTTGGAGCGTTGTTGATCGCCGTAATCAGACCGTTGAAGTCCGAGGCCGTGTCTGTCCGGAACTGGCGTGTTGACCAGGCGACCGCGCTGGTACCAATCGAACCCGCGAGCACGCCACCGGTTGGCAGATAACGGTTCGAGATCGACGTGTACTGCGCCTTGGTATCGCCGGTATAGGTCAGGAAGCGGTGGTCTTCCTTCTGCGTCCACTCCATGCCACCCTTGAAGGTGTGGTTGCGCCACTGGTACTGCGCTGAGCCACGCGCCTGCCAGGTTGGACGGGTTTCCGGAAAGTCCTGTCCAAAACCGCCCTGCTGCTCGTCGGTCAGCGCGCGCACGTCGCTGGTCTGGAACGCCACTGTATTGCGTTCAGTGCGATCGACCGCAAAGTCTGACAGCGCGGCGTCGTGGAAGCTGATGCCGCCGTCGATGAGGATTGAACTCCAGACTCGGTTGTAATTGCCGGTATAGCGATTTCCGCCCTGCTCACGGCGCCTGATGCGGCTGTTCACCACCGACGGATCGTTGTCGGACGAACGCTTCGTCGGGTCGTTCAGGAACGTGAACATGATCATGTCGTTCTGCCCTGGCGCGTAGGTCGCCTTGGCAAAGCCCTGCTTGCCGATCTGCTCAGATGAGCGGAGGAAGGCACGGGTATCGGCCGCGTTTACGTCGCGAGTGGTGTTGAGGTACCGGTAGCTGCCGTACCCCCACAAGGCGTTCTTGATCACCGGGCCGCCGATGGTAAACGCCGTGTCCTTTGTGGTAAACGCGCCCCCGGGGTTGTTGATGTTCTCCGCGAAAAATCCCTGGTTGCGGAAGAAGTAGTTGTACGAACCGGAGTAAACGTTCGAGCCGGACTTGGTGATGACCGTCGAGATCAAGCCCGAGGCGCCGACGTATTCCGCCGGAATGCCGCCGGTGATCACTTTCTGTTCCTGGATGATCTCGGTGTTGAGGTTCGCACCGAAAGTGCCTGTCACCGGGTCGGTCACGTTGATGGCATCGAAGTAGTAGACGTTGTCAGTGGACGCACCGATGTTGTCTGCGGTCGCCGAGTTCTCCTTGAAGTTCACCCCTGAGCGGGATGCCGGATTGCCGCCAGACACCGTGCTGTCCGGCATGACGCCTGGGACGAGCTGCAGGTAGTCCTGGTAGGAGCGCGCGGTTGGCAGCGATTCCGTGAGGCGCAGCGTAATGTCCTGACCCGACACGGCACGAGTGACGTCGACCAAGGGACTGGTTTGACCGGTAACCGTAACGCTCTCTGTCATGGTCGTCAGGACGAGTTCGACGCGGAGCGTCGTCACCTGACCGCTGCGAACCAGGATGGCTTCGCGCTGCATGTCGCGGAAACCCGCAAGGCTTGCCTTGACGATGTAGGCCGCCGACGGCATGAGCGCGTCGAGCGTGGCCACGCCCTCGGCGTCCGACACTGCGGTACGGCTGGTGACCACGTCAACGGCCGATGCCGTGACGGTTACACCCGGCAGTCTTCCTCCCTGTGCATCTTCGATAATCAATTGAATCGACCCGGTCGTGGTGACCTGGGCGAGTACTGCACTCGCGCTCGAAACGGTGAGCGCGACTAACAGCGCGGCGATACGGCGAAGTCGCATGACTTCTGCTCCTCAGTGGAAAAAAAGAAAGCGCCGCAGCGATGGCATGAACGTCTCATCGCGCGGGCGCTCTCCCGGCTGCGTAGGCCCCAGACGTCTGCTGAACTGTCAGACGCGCGACCCCAGCCGTGTTACGTGATGACACATAATATGGCCATCGATCACAGAAACACGGCATTTCGTCACTAGATTTCGCGCATTCACACCACTGCTGGTTCAATTATCCGAATTTGTCTATCGAACGACCAATGTGTTTGAAACGTGGCCGGCTACGACAGGACTGTTACGTGTCGCAACTACCCACCCGGGGCAGTTGCTGTGCTCTAATGCACGTTTCTAATGCCACGATGCCTGTTTCCATGGCGGCCCCTCGCCGTCACGCTCACGATCATGGCGGCGGGCGTTACTGCTCAGCTTCAAGATACGAGTGCTCGCGTGCTGCTGGCCACCGTCGCCGACACACGAGGCCGCACGATGGTCGACTTCGGTCCAGACGACTTCGTCATTTCTGAGGCCGGGCGGGAACGCGAGGTGCTGGATGTCCACATCGCCGACTATCCAGTGGCGGTGCTACTCGACGACGGCGCCTCCGGAGAGAACTGGTCGACCATCCGCAGCGCGGCGATTCGCTTCATCAATCGGATCGGCGAGCGTCCCGTGATGGTGCAGCCGCTTTCTGGTGTCGGCGAGATCGCGGCGCTGGACGTCGAGCGTGGTGACGCCCTGGATCGGCTGTCCGCGTTTCGACCGACACTCGGGGCTCAGCGCACGGCCCTGCCGGCGATCTCTGCCGCGAGTACGGCGCTCAGTGCGACGGGTTCGCCGTTTTCGGCGATCGTGATCGTGGCGGCCGCGCCGGTCGACGCCACCGAACAGGTGCGAAGCGACCTGCTGCCGCTGATTCTCGAGAGCGGCGCGGTGGTGCATGTCGTAGAGGCCCGAGGGACGGCCAGCCCGGCCGCCGACCTGTTGCGGGTCATGGCGGATCAAACCCACGGTCAGTACACGACGATCTTCGCGGCAGCGTCGTACAGCATCGCCCTCGATCGACTCGCCGATCGCCTGGCGGCCGAAATGATGGTGCAGTATCTGGTCCCCCCTGGCGACCGGATCGGCGACGTCAAGATCGGCGTACGCCGCCCTGGTGCGCGCGTCCTGGGCCTTGGGGTGTCGAAGTGAAGGGGGGAAGAAAGGAACGAAAGGGCTGGTGAACGCGGACCGGGTGAGATCTCACCCGATCCGTGTTGGTCGTGGGACTAGTTCGCGCGCGACTCGACCTGTTTCAGCACGTCGTCGATCAGGCGCGCGTTGTCTTCCTTCGACAAGTTGCGCTGAATGATCTTCGACGCGATCTGCACCGACAGGTCGACGGCTTCAGCGCGAATCTGCTGCAGCGCGCGCGACGTTTCGAGCTGAATCTGCCGCTCGGCGTTGCGGACGATGGCATCGGCCTCGGCGCGCGCCTTGGCGCGCATCTCCTCGCGCAGTCGATCAGCATCGGCCCGGCTCGAGGTAATGATGCTCTCCGCCTCGGCCCGCGCCGTGCGGATGATGCGCTGCGACTCCTGCTCGAGCCGCTCGAGTTCCTGCTTCGCCTGCTGCGCATCGTCGAGCGCTTTGCGAATGGCCTGCTGCCGGCTGTCGAGGGCCTGCAGTAACGGGCGCCACGCAAACTTCGCGAGCAGCGCCAGCAGGACCAGGAACGTGAGGATGGTCCAGATGAACAGTCCCGGATCGGGCTGTACGAGCGGGTTATCCATGTCGACCTTTCGTCTTCTCCTCGACCGTCAGATTACGGACGGCCGTTGAGCAGAACGATCAGGAGCACGAACACTTCGGCCAGAATCGCCACGCCTTCAAGCAGGAAGAGCGGCAGGTTCACCGCCCCGGTGATCTTGTCCGCAGCACTGGGCTGGCGGGCAATGCCCTCCGCCGCTGCGGCGGCAAAGCGACCGATGCCGAGACCGGCACCGATGACGATCAAGCCGAGCCCGATCCCCGCGCCAGCCAGATGCCATTCGCCCTTGGCCGCGCCGGCGGCAGCGGCGGCTTCCTGCGCGTAGAGTACCGGCACGTTGAAGAGAACCGCGGCCACAACGGCCAGCGCACCGGCCACAACGAATTTCCGCAAGAATCCTGCTCTGCTCATTTCCCGTTTCCTTTCGTCTAATTACTTGTCAGTGATGGACGTGAATGGCCATGCCAATGAACACGGCCGTGAGAAGGGTAAAGACGTACGCCTGCACCAGTACCACGATGATTTCCAGCGCCGAAATGCCGACGACGAGCGGCACCGAGACGCCGAGACCGACACCAACGCCGGCCACCGCCGTCGCGAAGATCTCCGCGAAGATGAAGACGAACGACAAGATCGCCAGTACTGCGATGTGACCGCCGGTCATGTTCGCCGCGAGTCGCATGGTGAGCGCGAACGGCTTGACCAGCATCCCCATCAGTTCGATCGGAATCAGCAAGGCGTAAATCGGCTTGGGCAAACCGTGCGGCACCAGGTTCATCCAGTGCTTCACGAAGCCGTGCGCCTTGGTGCCGGCGACGATGATTGCCACGAAGGTGATGGAGGCGAGGGCCGCGGTGACGTTGAAGTTCGCCGTGGCGGTGGTACCGCCGTGCATCACCTGTTTCACAAATGAATGCTCGTCGGTGTGCAGCACGAAGTGATCGAGCAACCCGAGCACTTCGAACACCGGAATCAGGCCGATGGCGTTGGCGCAGAAGATGAACACGAACAACGTCAGCAGCAGTGGGGTCCAGGTATTGACCCACTTCTTGCCGACATTCGGCAGCGCGATGGAGTCGCGGATGAACTCAACGACGGCTTCAAGCGCGTTCATGAAGCCGGATGGAATGCGCCGGTCCTGAGCCAGGTATCGACGCACCGTCGCCGTGACGACGACGAACGCGAACAGGGCCACCACCCACAGCATCAACACATGCTTGGTCACCGAAAAATCGATGCCCA
>CADEEX010000326.1 GCA_902826465.1 uncultured Acidobacteriota bacterium | reverse complement strand
AATGGTCGGCACCGTCAATGCCAGTCGCGAGAACTTCGAAAACGGCGTCCGCGATCTGTCGCAGGCCGAGGCTGAGTATCCAGGCTGGCTCGAATCATTGCTCACCCATCGCGTCAACGGTCTCGAGCGGTATGAGGAACTGTTCTCACTGCTGAAGAACGCCAAAGCCGCAATCAAGATCGTCTGTGACGTCGCTGAGCGCACCTAGTCTAGTCATGGCGATGCCAGCGATGCTCGTCCCAATGCAATTGCGATCGGCCGAGCGCGGCCGAAAGGTCACCTGGCTCGAGCTGTTCTTCGATCTGGTCTTCGTCGCGGCAGTGTCCCAGGTCGCATCACCGCTGCACGAGCACTACACGCTGGGAGGCCTCGCCCGACTCGCACCACTGTTCGCGCTGATCTGGTGGGCATGGACCGGTCACAGCGTGTTTGCGACGCGCTTTGATACCGACGATGGGGTTCAGCGAGGGCTGACGCTGCTGCAGATGTTCGCGGTGGCCATCATGGCCGCGAACGCCAAAGATGCACTCGACAGTCGGTCATCTGCCGGTTTCGCCGCCGCGTACTCGATCGTGCGCTTTATGCTGGTCGCCCAATACGCTCGTGCGCGCTCCCTCCCTGTCGCTCGGGGGCTCGCGACGAGGTACTTAGTCGGACACGGGCTCGCCGCCCTGCTCTGGCTGGCATCCGCAGTCATTCCGGTGCCGGCACGCTTCGCTGTCTGGGTCGTCGCCTTCACCATTGACCTGGGAACGCCGTGGGTCGCAGTGCGCCATAGCGTCAAGGTGCCACCGGACGCGTCGCATCTTCCTGAGCGATTCGGATTGTTCACGTTGATCCTGCTTGGCGAGTCCGTCGTGGCACTGATGCGGGGCATCGAGAGCCAGGAAAACTGGCCCGTTGAGGCTGCCGTGTCGGCCTTCCTGGGCATGGCGTTGTTGTTCGTGCTGTGGTGGTGGTATTTCGACGGCGCGGGAGCCGCCGAGGAGCGTCCCGTCAGGAATCACCGTGAAGCGATTCGCTTCCACATCTGGAGCTACGCGCATTTCCCGCTGTCGCTCGGGATCGTGGTCCTGGGCGTGGGTATCGAACGTTCGGTGACGGCCGCCGCACACGCGAGCCTGGAACGCGCCGACCTCCTGCTCATGACCGGCGCGGCCGCGCTGGTCATGGCGACGATGGGCGGCATCGCGGCCACGGCCGGAAAGCCGACCACGGCCGGACCTGTCCCGTTGGCCTCAACGATGATCGCCGCCTTGCTGACCTCGCTCGTCGGCGCCAGTTCACCGCCAACTCCGCCAGTGTGGATCATCGCCGGGCTGTTGCTCCTGTCCACTCTGCTGTTGTCGGTCTGGTTAGGCCCGACACGGAACGCTAGCCACCGGTCTGTGGCCGCATAACATTCAGCTTCTGCATCCGGCTACGGAGCGTACTCGGATTCATGCACAGGATCCTCGCGGCGCCCCGCTCGCCTTCGATCACCCAGTTGGTCTGCTGAAGTACGGACTCGATGTGCCGGCGCTCAGCGTCCTCGAGCGATCCGGCGAGCGGCGCCGGCGACCCAGGTATCGGCGATGTTCCGGTCGTTGACTGAGACGGTACGCCCCCGGCCGCCGACGGCAGCGCGACACCCCGCAAGTCGTCCGCCAGCACCAGAGTCTCGCCCGGCGAGAGGATGACGGCGCGCTCGACGACGTTCTGGAGTTCACGGATATTGCCAGGCCAGGAGTACTCTGCCAGCCGACGCATCGCATCGTCATTGACCGAAACGATGCGCTTGCCGAGTTTCTTCGCGCATTTCTGCGCGAAGAACGTCACCAGTAGCGGCAGGTCGCCAGCGCGTTCGCGCAGGGTCGGCATGCGAATCGGCAGCACGTTGAGTCGATAAAACAGGTCGGCACGGAACCGCCCCTCGCGGACCATCGCTTCGAGGTCGCGATTGGTCGCCGCGACCACGCGCAGATTGACCTTGATCGTCCGACTGCTGCCGATCGGTTCGAACTCCTGTTCCTGCAGAACCCGCAGCAGCTTGACCTGCGTGTCGAGCGGCAGTTCGCCAACTTCGTCGAGAAATATCGTGCCGCCGTCCGCGAGCTTGAAGCGGCCGTCGCGATTAGCAATCGCGCCGGTAAATGCGCCCTTCACGTGACCGAAGAGTTCGCTCTCAACCAGGCCAGCCGAGATCGCGCCACAGTTCACCTTCACCAGCGGGCGATGCCTGCGCGGGCTGGCGTCATGAATGGCGCGCGCGATCAGTTCCTTGCCGGTGCCGGTTTCACCGAGGATCAGCACGGTCGAGTCGACCGCGGCGATCCGCTGCACCTGCCGAAGCACATCCAAGAGGACTGGGCTGCGCCCCACGATCTCACCGAAGTTGTGCTCGGCGCGGATTTCCTCCTGCAGATAGGTGTTCTGCGCTTCAAGGCGCGCCTTTTCCTGCTCCATCAGCACGCGCTCAGTGATGTCCACGAACATCGTGCGCGTAAATTTGCCGCCCACGTCAGGCTTCGACCACCATTGAATCCAGAGTGGCTTCCCATTGTCGCGACGCCGTAGCTCGAGGACGATGCCGCTGGTGTCCGTGCCGCGTCCGAGCGATTCAAGAGCTTCGCGCAGCCGGCGCTGTGCGTCCGGCGTGTCCGGCACGAAATCGCGCCCGTAGGAGCCGGCGACGTCTTCTGGGCCAATCCCGAAACTGCGGAGCGCCACCCGGTTGGCGCGAATGAACTTCGAATCCATTCCCTCGTGGACGTAGGCGATTGGGGCCTCCTCGAATAGATCCTGGAAGCGGGCTTCGCTCTCCTCGTGCAGGCGCTGGAGGCGCTCGAAAGCGCGCATGCGCTCCAATTCCGAGCAGGCCCTGGCCGCAAACACCTTCAGGACGGCGATATCTTCGTCGGACGCCTCCATCGGTTCGGTGTGCAGCACCGCGATGTGCCCGAGGGTCTGGCCCTGTGCGTTCTTCATCGGCACACCCACGTAACTATCGGCACTGATCTGTTGCAGCCAGAGGTCCTCGGGATACTTGGCGACGAGCCCTGACGTGGTGGCGCACACAAAGCCCTGTGCCACACGCTGGCAGGGCGTGCCTGGAAACCGGTAGCTAAATCCCGCACCAAAGTCGGCGCCTTCCCAGTAGGCGAGCGATTGGGACTCGTTCTCGTTCAACGTCTCGGCGATGAAGGCATAACGCGCACCGAGCGCCTGCGCCGCGTAGCGCGCAAGCAAGCGAAAGAACTCGTCCCCGGTGGCGGTCGCCGTGCCCTCGGCGATCGCCCACAACAAGCGCTCGGAGCGCTTGAGATCCGGACCAGCACCGCCTGTCGGAGGCGTGGGATTCGTCATGCGTCAATTCCCGGAATCAGAGACGGCCTTCTTCTGATTGGTTCACCACATCAAACACCAAGTCGCCGGACGTTGCCAAACAGGTCACCCGCGGCAACGCGCCCCACGACATTTCGCGGCCTGCCGCGCGGCGAGGCCTCAGCCCACGATATGTCGCGGCCTCCAGTCGTGGTGTCTGGCTACTAGAACGTCCGCAAACAACTGAAACAACAATACTTACTAGATTATTGTCATTTCTGACGTTGTCGGCATATCAGTTGCGTTTGCGGTGAGCGCGATGCTCAGGATTCTCTCGGTTACCACCGCGCCAAGTGACGGCGACGCGGTCGCTCGCGTTCAGCTCGTCGGGCAAGTGGGAGGGCGTTGGGTCGATGAGCTCCGGCGCGTCTGCGCCGAGGGTCTGCGCGATTTCGGCCGACTCGAAATCGACATGGCCGAGGTCACGTTCGTCGACGCGGAAGGGCTTCGCTTCTTCTGGAACCTGCCTCCGGGCCGGGTCTCGATTGTCAACTGCGCACTCTTTGTCGCCGAGCAACTGCGAACGCTGGAAGAGGACGAAGACCATGGAAGAGGTCGCTAACGAAGCCGCTCTCGTCGTTGCGCTCAAGAACGGCGAAGAGTGGGCGTTCGAAACGGTCGTGCGCGTCTATGGCGGACGGCTATTGGCGGTAGCGCGACGATACGTGCGCTGCGACGAGGATGCCAGCGACGTGCTGCAATCGGCCTACCTCAGCGCATTCCGCGCGATGGCACACTTCGAAGGATCGGCGCAGCTTTCCACGTGGCTGCACCGGATCGTCGTCAACACGGCCCTGATGAAGCTTCGGACCCGGCGCCGAAAGCCAGAGGAATCCATCGACGATCTCTTGCCTTCGTTTCAGGAAGATGGCCATCATGTCGAGCAGTTCTCCGATTGGGCCGCCCCCGCCGACGTGATAATGGAGCGTCGGGAAACCCGTCAGACTGTCCGCAGTTGCATCGACCGGCTACCGGACGGCTATCGCACCGTACTCCTGCTCCGGGACATTGAGGAGCGGAGCACGCAGGAGGTGGCAGACCTGATGAGGCTCACGACCACGGCGGTCAAGGTTCGGCTGCATCGGGCTCGACAGGCGCTGTCCACGCTTCTCAGGCAGGAACTGGCTCCCGAAGACCAGGGACGTAACGTCCGTCAGCAGGCCGGAATCAAAGGTACGTAATGGCAGGTCAGGACCGAACCAGGCTGTGCTTTGAGGTTGGAAGCTAATGACGTGCCGTGAACTCACGTCGTTCATTGCTGACTACCTTGCGGGCGAACTCCAGGCAGACACGCGGGTGGCATTCGAGCGTCACCTGTCTCGCTGTCCGAATTGCGTGCAGTACGTGGCCGACTATCGGCGCGCCGTGGACCTCGGCCAGCGTGTCTACGCGCACGACGAGGAGCCGGTGACTGATGTGCCCGACGATCTGGTCGCGGCGATACTCGCGGCCCGAGGCGGCAAGTTTGCGCCCGACTAGAGCGGCATCCTCGTCAGAATGACACAGCGATTCCGAAGGGACTACGTGACGTTCCGTCCGTCCTTGAAACCGCACGCCTGAAACGCACGCCTGAAACGCCCCCCTGCGTCCCACTTCGCCACGGTGCCAGACGACGCCAAATAGGACAAAACGGTCGCACGAAGGGCCTAGCCCAAGCGCCAGCGCTATTGGATCCGCGCGAACGTGAAACTTCCCAAGGGGGAAACGTTGCCATTGGGCGACAACGGCGCGGTCAGTATTCGCGTAATCGTCCCAAACGGGTTGGTCACTGTATCGGCAGATGTGAATGTCTGGCCGCTGTCGGTTCCCGCGTCCCAAGCCGACAGTTCAACCCGCCGTTCCTGCGCCCACCGTCCACCTTCGAACAGCGGCACACCGGCCACGCCCACAAACCAGTCAGGGCTCGGTGCCACCATGGTGACAAGCGTCACCAGCGGAAAGCGCTGACTCACCATCAGTTCC
>CADEEX010000325.1 GCA_902826465.1 uncultured Acidobacteriota bacterium | reverse complement strand
TCCGGACGCGACCGGTGCTCGTAGACCGTGAGCGGCACGTAGTGGAAACGGCAGCCGGCCTTGAACGCCTTCGCCCAGAAGTTCCAGTCTTCGTAGTGCGGCCCAATGCGCACGGTATATCCACCGGCCATCTGCCAGACGCGTCTGCGGAAGAGCGAACCGCAGAAGAGCGGGGTGTCCTCGAGGAAGTCTTCTCGCCGAAGTGGCCTCTTGACCGGCTCATACAACTTGCCGCTGTCGAAGACGTTTCCGTAGACGATATCCACTTCGTCTGTCAGCGCCGAGGCCAGCGGTGCCAGCGCCCCCGGCAGAAACCAGTCGTCCGCATCGAGCGGGATGATCAGATCGAAGCGGGCGTGCACGATGCCGGTGTTGCGTGCGGCGCTCAGGCCGCAGTTCCAGGCGTGCCGTACGTGCGTCACGATGTCGCGGTGCTCGGCGATGAAATGTCGGACTTCGTCTGACAGCGGAGTCGTGGAACCGTCATCGACCAGCACAATCTCGACCGGAACGGTCTGGGTCAGGCAACTCGCCAGGGCTGTGGGAAGAAAGTGGGCGTCGTTGTACGTCGGGACGACGACTGAAATCACGGCTTATCGTATGCGACGCCCCAGGCCCCGGCAAGACACACGCACGCGTTGGCGGTGGTATCGCGAACGCGTTGCCTTGACAGCCCCGAAGTCGCATCGCTAAGCTCGCCATCGCTGATGTGAGTGTGCCCTCGATCGTCGTCGTCGCCAATCGTCATCGACCGGCATTGGTGCTCGACGCGCTCTCCGGGATCGAGCACAAGGTCAGCTGCACGCCAGACTACGACCTGCCTCCAGATTTCACCACCGACATCCGCCTGGCGAGCTACAACCAGGTTGGCGCCTACCGCTGCTTCAAGGGACACCAGGACGCCCTCGCGCTCGCGTCGGGCGAGGCTGTGCTCGTGCTCGAAGACGATGCCGTGCCGAACACGTCCGACTGGCTGGCGGTGGTTGAATCGGCATCGGCATTGCTCAGCGATGTTGATATCATCTCGCTGCACGGCCGAGAGTTCGATCCGGCTCGGTTCCAGTTACGGGCGAGCGTCGAAGATCGCGACGTGCTGGTGCCGCGATTTTCAGACGGTCCGGTCCGAGTGTTCGGCTCTCTCGCGTACCTGATCCGACGCGCCGCAGCCCGTCGCTTCATGGCAATGCGGTACGACGGAGTGCCGGTCGACCTGCTGCTCCCGAATCGATTCAAATTCTGTCTGGTACATCCGAGTCCTTTCGACCATGACCGACGCCACCCCAGCCTTGTTGGCTGACAGGCCACTCCGCATCCTTTACCTTGCCATGCAGTGGGACTACGGCGATCCCACGCGCGGCACCTCGTTCGAGCACGACAACTTTTTTCCGTCGCTGCAGCAATGGCGACGCACGCTCGAGCTTCGGCATTTCGATTTCATGGCCCTCGGCAAGGCCCATGGAATTCCCGAGATGTCGCGGCTGCTTCTCGACGAGGTCCAGCAGTTTCAACCGGACGCGCTGTTCGGCATCTGGTTCAACGAAGAGCGCGATCCAGAGCGCGAAGCGATCCGCACGATCAGCCGCACCACGCCCTGCAAGACCATCGGCTGGTTCTGCGATTCACACTGGCGCTACGACAACTTCGACGTGCCGTGGTCCGAGTACCTGGATTTCCAGACGACGACCTCGAAGTCGGCCTATGCGCGATTCGTGCAGGATGGCCTCGCGGCGAAGGTGATCAAGACCCAGTGGGCGGGCGCGCCTGGCTATCGCCGGACACCGGAGATCGCGCGTGACGTCGACGTCTCGTTTGTGGGGCAGAACTATGGCTCGCGCGCAGAGGTGATCGAGCAGGTCCGCCGCGCTGGCTTCGAGGTCCGGGTGTTCGGTGGCGGCTGGCCACCGCCGGCCGGGCGGCTCACCTTCGACGGCATGGTGCGCCTCTTCAACCGCAGCCGCATCAACTTGAATCTGAACAATGCGGTCGATGCGTCGTTCAAACAGATCAAAGGCCGCAACTTCGAGGTGCCGGCCTGCGGCGGCTTCCTGCTTACCGAGACCGCCGAGAACCTCGACGACTACTTCCGTTATGGCGAAGAAGTAGAAACCTATACCGGCGCCGACGAACTCGTCGACAAGGTACGCTACTACCTGGCCAACGACGATGCGCGCGAGCGGATTGCGGCGGCGGGCCATCATCGAGCCGAGACGGAGCACACCTATGCGCACCGTTTCGACGAGATCTTCGCGCGCGTGGGTCTCTGACCATGGCCACCACCGGGCTGCTCGTCGTGGCAACCAAGCGCTATTCCGAGTTCGTCGAGCCGCTCTACGCCTCGGTCCAGCGCTTCTTCCACCCGACCGAGCGGACGCAGGTGATTGTCTTCACCGACAAATCCGCCGTGCCTGAAGGTGTGCAACGGGTGCACCAGCCCCACTTGCCCTGGCCAGACGCGACCTTGATGCGTTACCACGCTTACCTCGAGCATGAGGCCTTGCTCAGCGAGATGGACTACGTGTTCTGCTGTGATGCCGACATGCTCTTTGTGGATCACGTGGGACCAGAGATCCTGAGCGATCGGGTGGCGACGCTGCATCCTGGCTTCTTCCAGGTACCGCGGCGCAGATTTCCGTACGAGACCAGGCCGTTGTCTGGCGCCTGCATCAATCCTGACGAAGGCCACTGGTACTTCGCCGGCGGATTCAACGGCGGCCGCACGGCGACGTTTCTCGAGACGGCACGCGCCGTGCGCGACATCGTCGACCACGATCGCGAACGGGATCTTGTTCCGGTGTGGCACGAGGAGAGCTGCCTGAATCGGGTCTACTGCGACCACCCGCCCAGCCTGATGCTCAGCCCGTCGTACTGTTATCCCGAGTCGATGACCCTGCCGATGCCGCGGAAGCTGGTGGCGCTCGACAAACCGCACGCGGAGTTTCGCCGGTGAAGGTGCTGCATGTGTCGCATCATCAAGGGTGCCGCGAAGATCTCGACTATGTCGCCGACCGCCTCGGGCTCACGCTCGATCACTTTGAATATCGCGGTGGATACAACATCGATCGCGCACGGGCTGAGACGGCGTGGCAGGCCGAGCGTGAGCGGTTTCTCTCATACGACGCCGTCGTCACCTCGGACACTGCGCCGTTGTCGCGGATCTTTCTGCAGAACGGCTGGAACAAGGGACTGGTGATCTGGATCTGCAACCGTTTCGATTACTGCGACCAGGCCACCAACGACTGCGGGTTCCCGGACGCGGACTACTACTCGCTGTTCGCGTCAGCCGTGACGCGCCCGCGGACGGTGGTCGCGTCGTATACAGACTTCGAGCACCACTACGCGCGCTCCCGTGGTATTCCGCTGGGCGATCTCACTGTCAAGCCGGTCGGCGCGCGTCTTCCTGGTTCGTTCGTGGCACAGGTACCGCCGCACATCGATCGAGCGGCGACCTGCTTCATTCCGAGCTATCACAACGACCGGTCGGCTGATCTCGAGGGGCGGTGCCGGGCGCTGGGTATTGCTGCGTTCAGTGGACGCTACGGCGGGCCGGCGGATCTCCGAGGCTTCAGGGCGATTCTGCACGTGCCATACGCGTGGTCCAACTTCGCCCTATTCGAGAACCTGCAGTCGGGACTGCCGTACCTCATCCCGTCACCGCGGATGCTGAGGGAACTCGCCGATTCGATCGACTTCTTCTGGAGTCCGCCGTTCTGGACCGACCACCTCGAGGTGGCGGAGTGGTACGCGCCGGTCCATCGGCACCTGTTCACGTATTTTGATTCGTGGTCGCACCTGCAGCATCTGGTCGAGGGAGATTTGTCGCAGCGGCAGCAGTCGATCGCAGAGTTCTGCGAGACACACACCCGGCAGACGTTGGCACAGTGGAGCGACATCCTTGACCGCGTTGCTTAAGTACCGGGAACACCTCGAGGCAGGGACCTACGATGGTCAGGACTGGTCGTCGTTCGACCGACCGCCGTTGTCGCGCTACCACACCTTTCAGCGGGCCTTCGAGCTGTTCCGCCACTCTGGGGGGCGGGTGATCGCCGAGCTGGGCACCATTCGCAGCTATACCCACGGCGGACTCGCTGCGTGCAATACCGACGACCGATCGGCCTGGACGCCCGACGAGCCGGCCAACTGGGACTGGGGCGCCGGCTGTTTCAGTCGCGTGGCCGCCGAATGCCTGGCCGATCTGACGCCGGCGATCGTGACAGTCGATTGTGCGATCTCGCACATAGAGCGGTGTCGCCTGATCACGGCGACGTTTGCGCCGCTGTTTACCTACACCGTGGCCGATTCGCGCGACTTTCTGCGCGACTACTCCGGCGCCATCGACCTGTTGTATTTGGATACGGGAGATATCACGCCCATTGAGCCGACGGCCGAATTGCAGCTGGAAGAAGCCCGGATCCTGGTCGAGCGCGAACTGGTGCCGCCCGGTGGCGTCCTGCTCATTGACGATGTGCAGAATCAGACGCCGCGCAAGTTCGGCGAATCGTCCGGACTCGGAAAGGCGAAGTACTCGCTGCCGTTCCTGCTCGCGCACGGGTTTCGACTCGACATGGGCGAGTATCAGTACCTGCTGGTGCGGGAGGCCTGATGGCGAAGACGGCAGTCGTGTGGGGGCACAAACTGTTCTCCCACACCCATTCGTACGTGCACGAAGGCTTCGCCAGAGCGTTCCGGTTTCTCGGCTACGACGTGCATTGGCTCGACGACGCCGACGATGTCTCGGGGATAGATTTCAGTGGCGCGTTGTTCATCACCGAAGGGCAGGTCGACGGTCGAATTCCTATTCGTCGGGATTGCAAGTACGTGCTGCACAACTGCGACGGCACACGCTACGCGTCGGTGAGAGATCGCTGCCTCACCATTCAGGTCTATTGCGCGAATCAGATGCAACAGACGTTTGACCGTGTCGGTCCCGCTTCGTACTATGCCGACGGTGTGTTGTACCAGCCCTGGGCCACCGACCTGCTGCCGCACGAGATCGACCTCGAGTGGGCGGCCATGTCAAGAGAGCGGGCGGCGTACTGGGTGGGCACGATCGGCGGTGGCGAGTTCGGCAATGAACACGAAATCGCAGGATTTCAGCGGGCCTGCGGAGAGCGCGGCGTGAACTTCGTGCAGCGGGGCAGTGTGCCGCGAGACACGCACATCGATCTGATCCAGCGCTCGTATCTGGCGCCCGCCATCACCGGTTGCTGGCAGCTGTCTCAAGGCTACGTGCCATGCCGGATTTTCAAGAACATCAGCTACGGGCAGCTTGGTCTGACCAACTCCGAGGCGGTGAACGCGATCTTCGACGGCCAGCTGGTGGCCAATCGGGATACGTATCAGCTCTTCGCCGACGGCG
>CADEEX010000324.1 GCA_902826465.1 uncultured Acidobacteriota bacterium | reverse complement strand
GGCCGGCCCTCCTGTTCACGTCGAAGTGGGATCTCGAGTACTTCGAGCGCCAGTATCCCGACGTCAAGCTGCTGGCCGAGTCCCCACGGCGGTAGTTACGTCCGGCCCCGTGTGCCACCGAGGCACTGAGGCACTGAGCGAAACATTCTCTGTGGGCAACTGTACGCCCTGAAGAAGCTCGGAGTCTCTGTGCCTCTGTGTCTCTGTGGCATTACTTCGCCTGCAGCGCGATGTGAATCTTCACGTCGTCTCCGACCAGGAAGCCACCGGCTTCGAGCGCGGCGTTCCAGTTCAAGCCGAAGTCCTTCCGATTGATCGTCAGCTCGAGCTCAAAGGCCGCCTTCTCGTTGCCCCAGGGGTCTGTGGCGTTGCCAAGGAACTCGACCGGCAGCACAAGTCGCCTGGTGATGTCGCGAATCGTCAGGTCGCCTTCGACGCTGTAGCGTTCACCGCCCTCATGGGAGATGCGGGTGCTGGCGAACGTCAGCGTCGGAAAGCGGTCGACGGCGAAGAAATCGTCGCTGCGGAGGTGTGCGTCGCGATCCTTCTGATGGGTGTCGACGCTGGCCGTCTGTGCCGCGAACGTCACCGACGAACGTTCCGGCTGCGCATCGTCGAACTGGATAGTGCCTGCGAAGTCGGCGAACCGGCCACGGACGCGGCTCAGAAGGTGGCGGACCGAGAAGGCAACCTCGGAATGGGCCTGATCGATCTCGAGAACGCGAACTGCGGTGGCGGTGGCGGTGGTCGTGGTGCTCATGACTGTGGCTCCTGTTGGTTGAAAGATGTGGTCACGGTAAGTGTGTAAACACGTATAGGATCAAAAAAAAGGCGCTAGTCGTCTCGGTCGCTCTGTCCCATCTGAGTGAGCAGGGCGATCAACTCCCGCATCTGCTTCTCGGAAAGATGACCTAACTGTCGTTCATGCATGGTCTCGATCTCGGCGTCCAGCTTGTTCACGAGCGTCAGTCCCTGCGCCGTTAGACGCGTGGTGACGTAGCGGCGGTCCGCGCCGCCGCGCTCGCGAGCGATGAGCCCGGCCTCTTCCATGCGATCGAGCAGGCGGGTCACGTCGGGCACCTGGCGGACGAGCCGCTCTCCGACTTCATTTCTGCACAGGCCGTCGGCGCCGGCCCCGCGGAGAATCCGCAGGACGTTGTACTGCGTGGTGGTCAGGTTGAACGGTTTGAAGTCTTGCGCCATCTGATGCTCGAACTCGGCGGCGGTACGGACCAGCGTCAGCATGAGTTCCTCGCGGAGACTCTTGAACGGCTTGGTCTGTTTGATGGCGGACTTGAGGCTGCGACCCACGAACCGGAGAGTACATGTGATCACATGTATGTGTCAACACCTATTATCCGCTGCCCGCCGTTGCGCCCGAGCGGGGTACTATCGACCGTCACTCGTCCAGCTCAGGAGACCCCATGGCCGCCTACCCGATTCGTCGTCTTGTCACCGGTATTGCGCTCACCGTTGCACTGGGAGGCTCACTCGCGGCGCCCCGGCTGCGAGCGCAGCTGTCGTCGGCAGACCTTAGCAGCGCCGATGTGATTCGAGCAGCCCTCGAACAGCAGACCGGCAAGCGTGTACGGCTGAAGCTGGTGTCCGGGCAGGACCTGGAGGGGCAGGTGTCGCGCATCGGCACCAACGGCGTGCTACTCACCGAACTGGCGGGCATGGAGTTCTACGACGCCACCATCCGCACCGATCAGATCGCCGCGGTCATCGCGCGGCGTGCTCGATAGCACCGTGGTACGTGCGGTCCGCGTTCTTTCCGGAGTGGCACTGGCCGTGGCCCTGATCGTGGCGCTACCGGGCCGGGCCTCGCTACAAACGCCCACCGACGCGCCTGCACCGGCAACGGCGCGTGTCGACTACCTGGCGTTCACACAGGGCGCGATGCCGCTGCGCGTCGCAGGGGCGGCCGCACAGCTGGGGGCGGGCGACGAGCAGGCGCTTCGTGCGGTGGATGGCAACGCGAGTGCCTTCACCGTGGCGAGCGGCGCGAAGGCCGATACGGTTGCCGAGTTCGTCTACGAGCTGGCCGCGCCCACCACGTTCGACCGCTTTGCGGTGCCCAATGTGCTCGAGGCGATCAGCCCGGCGGTGACGTTTGCCCGATCGGTCGAGGTGCTCGGCTCCCTGCTTGGGCCCGACACCGGCTTTACGGTGCTCGCCTCCGCCACGCTCACCCCGCACACGCGGCGCGGCGAATGGACCGAACTGTCGATCGTTGAAGCCAGGGCCGTGCGCTGGGTTCGCCTGCGTCTGATCGGAGGCCTCGACATGACGCGCGGAGAGGCCGCCGTCGAGTTCACCGAGATCGTCGGCAACGGCACGCAGGAACCGGCCACGCTCATGTACCGATTCCGCGGCGACTGGACCGGGCCCGGCCTGTCGATGACGTTCCGCCAGCAGGGGGCCGCGGTGGCAGGATGCTACGACACGGCGGGTGAGCTGTCCGGCACCGTGTCTGGAAACCTGCTGCGCGCCGTTGGCACGAACCGCACGGACAAGGTGCGCAGCACGTTCGTGCTTGGGGTGGCCGCCGATGGAACACTGCGAGGCATGCGGTCCACGGGCACAGGCGCATTCCGACCCTATGTGGCGTCGAAGAACATGCCGGGGCTGCCCGCACGGTGCACGCCGTTGCCGGTGACGCTCGCGTGCGGGTCGACCGTGCACGCCATCGCGTTTGCTGCTGACACCGCCGACCTGCTGCCAGATTCCGCGGCCGTGCTCTCCGGGCTCGCGGAGGGCCTGCGCGCGGAGGGCCGCGCCATCGTGGTCGAGGCCTTCGTCGCCGCGGCTGACGGCACACCTGCCGCCAATCAGGCCCTGACCGAGCGACGCGCCACCGCGGTCGTGGACGATCTGGTCCGTCGTGGCGTCGCGGCCGACCGGCTCCGTGCCGTGGGTGGCGGCAGCGCTCGCCCCCTCGTGCCCGGAGACGACGAAGCCGCGCGGGTCATGAACCGGCGAATTGAGATCCGCTGTCAGTGAGCGCCCTCGTGACCGGCTGGGAGAACGCCCCAACGCCCGTCGGTGAGACGCCGTGGAGCTTTCCCGACCCGTCGGACTGGCCCGACGACGACCTCGTCGCCGCCGGCGCGGACCTCGGACCGGCCACCCTGGTGTCTGCCTATCGTCTGGGCCTCTTCCCGATGAAGGTGGACGAGGGGCGGATCCTCGGCTGGTGGTCGCCGGACCCCCGCGGCGTCCTGCCACTCGACGCGTTGAGAGTGAGCAGGTCGCTGCGCCAGAGCGCGCGACGTTCGACGTCCGTATCGACACCTGCTTCACCGACGTGATGCGCCGCTGCGCATTTCCGCCGCGGAAGGGCGACTGGATCGACGACGAGTTCCTCGAGGCGTATACGACGTTGCACGACATGGGGTGGGCGCACAGCGTCGAAGTGTTCGACCGCGCGGGGCAACTTGCGGGCGGGCTCTACGGCGTCCGCATCAACGGACTGTTCGCGGGGGAGTCGATGTTCCACCTCCAGCGCGACGCGTCAAAGGTGGCGCTGATGGGGCTGGTCGAGGTCATGCGCACGAGCGGAATGACGCTCCTCGACGTGCAGTGGCAGACTGAGCATCTGGCCACGCTCGGCGTTGTCGAGATTCCGCGGCACGAATATCTGGCCCGGCTGGCAGACGCCGTCGGCGAGCCGTAGTACTCAGCCTCCAGCCGCCGTCTATTACCAAACTGTGACAGTCGGCTGAGCCAGGTTCCTGTACCTTGGAATGAGCCTTTTCATCCCCCAGGAGCTTGAATGGATAGCGTCGCGCAGCACTCCGCGTCTCGATACAGCAAGGTCAGCGTCATCACGTCGATCGTTCTCATCTGGTTCCACGCCATGGCGGCGTATGCACTCTTTTTCCAGTTTTCGTGGACCAACCTCGCAGTGTCAGCGTTCCTGTATTGGGTGGCGGTGGGTCTGGGCATCAGCATGGGCTACCACCGGCTGCACACGCATCGCGGCTTCAAGACGCCGAAGTGGTTCGAATATTTCCTGGCGGTGTGCGGCTCGCTGACGCTCGAGGGCGGCCCCATTTTCTGGGTGGCCACGCATCGCGTCCATCATCAGCACTCCGATCAGGAGCTCGACCCGCACTCTCCTCGGGTCAACGGTTTCTGGGCGCACATCGGCTGGATCATTTTCGGCGAGGCGTCGCACAACGACACGGGGCGCATGGCGCGCTACGCGCCAGACCTGGCCAAGGATCCGTTCTACCGCTGGCTGTCCACCTATCACTGGGTGCCGCTCACCGTGCTCGGCTTCGCGCTGCTCGCCGTCGGCGGCTGGCCGCTCGTCAACTGGGCCATCTTCCTCCGCGTCGTCGTCGGCCTGCACGCCACCTGGCTGATCAACTCGGCCACGCACATGTGGGGCAGCCGCCGTTTCGCGACCAAGGACGATTCGCGCAACATCTGGTGGGTGGCGCTCCTGACGTTTGGCGAAGGCTGGCACAACAACCACCACGCTCACCCGACCTCGGCGCGGCACGGCCTCACGTGGTTTGAGTTCGACATGACCTGGATCTCGCTCAAGCTGCTGCGCGCCATCGGCCTGGTCTGGGACGTCCGCGTCGCGAAGGCCAATCTCAAGCCGGCGGAGAGTGTCGCCGCCTAGCGGAGGTATCCTGAAGGCGTGACAGGCATGCGCTCCGGCGGACGCCGGAGGTCGATCGCGTTCTTCACGCTGCTCGGGGTCGGTCTGGTCGGCGGTGCGCTTGCGCTCTATGTCGGCTGGGTCATCGTCAGTTGGCGTCAGGCCGGGCTGTTGCTGCTCGGCCTGCTCGTCTTTCCCCTCCTCATCACCGGCCTCGTCCTCAACACCATCTTCCTTGTTCGCGAAATCCGCCGCAACGAGCAGCACGAGGCGTTCATCAACTCGGTGACGCACGAGCTGAAGACGCCGGTCGCATCGATGAAGCTCTATCTGCAGACGCTCCAGAACCGGCAGGTGGACGATGCGAAGCGGCAGCAGTTTTACGGCACGATGCTCGAAGACAGCGACCGCCTGCTTGCCACCATCGAGCAGGTGCTGCGAGCGGGCCAGCTGGGTTCACGGACCGACGCGCCGTCGAAGGCACCGGTCGATCTTGGCGCCATGGTGCAGGAGTGTGTGTCGATTGCCCGAACCCGTCACCATCTCGCCGACGGTGCGCTGACGTATCGCGAAGTGCCGGGCGCTGGCGCCGGGCGTCGAGTGCTTGGAGACGAAGACGAATTGCGCGCGGTGGTCTCGAACCTGATCGACAACGCGGTGAAGTATTCAGGGGGCAGCGTGCATGTGGACGTCGAACTCGATCAGTCGGATGAATCGGCGGTCAGCCTGCGCGTGCGCGATCGAGGCATCGGTATTTCCGAGGTCGACAAGAAGCGGATCTTCAAGCGCTTCTATCGCATTCCCGCTGCAT
>CADEEX010000323.1 GCA_902826465.1 uncultured Acidobacteriota bacterium | reverse complement strand
AACGGCTACAGCCGCGTCGACGAACAGGAAGCCGACTACTAGTGCGCGCACCTGATGGTCAACGCTGGTTACAACCCCACGGCGCTGCCGTCGTTTTTCCTGAAGATGTACGAGGCGAATCCGCGGCAACCGATCAAGTTTCTCAGTACGCACCCGCCGCAGCCTGACCGCGTCAACAACATGAGCGATTACCTGCAGGCGTTCCCGCTCGATCGAGAGCTGGCGATCGACAGCAGCGACGCGTTCAAGATAATGAAAGCGCGCTACTAGCCACATGTCAGCGCTTGCACGTCGTATCGCCGTGGCCGTGCTGTTGTTCAGCGTGAGCAGCGCGGCCCTCGTCTCTGCGCAGACGCCCGATGCCCGCTTCACCTCGGCTGAAACGCTGGCCACGATGACGTTGGAGCACTTGCTCTATGAGCTGAGCCACTACGACAGTTGGCTGGCGATGGCCGAGAGGGACTACGCCGCGGATCCCAGTTCCCGCTGGACCCGAGGGTTCTTCGACGAGACGCAGGCGGTGACCGATCGGCTGCGAGAGGCGATTCGGCTCAAGGGCTCACGGCCGCCAGGAAGGGTCGTGCGGAGCGGCGGTGGCACTACGGTGCGGACGGCGCGTCCAGCCCCCAACTCATCGGACAGCATGGTCGGACCTCTCGTCATCTTCCTGACCGCGGCCGATGTCGCGCGTTGCGGCCGGGAGAACATCTCGCCGTCAGACTGTGCCACCGGATTTGCGATGAGAAGCGCCGGTGCCATGGTGATCGGTCGTCTCATTCTCGTCGTGTCGCCGGCGGGCGCCACGGCGGCAACGCTGATCGGCGTGGCGTCGGCGGCCGGCGAAATCTACCTGACCCTCGATCAGGCGGCCGACAACTTCAACCGCGGCGTTCAGGAGCGGGCGAACGCTGACCGACTCACGAAGCCGGTCATGGACGGCATTGTCGCTGCCTACGCACAGCGTCTGGCCGATGCCCGTGGAGCGGTTCCCGAACCGACGGCGGTGAACGAGGCCGTTGCGGCGCTCAACCGCGTGGTCGCCCGTGCGGGTGAAGAGTCACTGGCGTTCGACGGCTTCAATGCGACCACCAGACTGGCGACGGCGCGCTGTGCCGATGCCGCGCGTCTGCCGCTGGCGTCCGCCGCGCGCGCCGACGTGGCCCTCGGGCGGATGGAGCGCCAGGCGGATGCGATTGTTGCGGGCGTCGCCGATGCCACGCGATCGATTGCCACCTGCACGGCCGCGCAGCAGGCGAAGGCGGCCTACGAGGCTGCCGCGCAGGAGTTGCGCGCGTTCGGTCGACTCGGCAACGAGACCCGCGCCGACGTGCAACACGCGTCCGACTTCTTCTCGGCCGTCGCTGCCGCGAAGGTGTCAATGCCGGAAGCTGCCAGGCGTATCGCGGCCCTTCGCGCCGCGATCGACGATGTGCGCGCCGCGCAGTTGACGTTGTCGAACCGCACGGCCGACTACAACCGCGAGCTGGACGATCACGTGAGCGCGGTCGGGTCGGTGCTCGTCAGCATCAATAATCTGCGTGGGTCGCTCCCGGCCGACCTGCCGCCGCACATCGCCGACGGCTTCAAGCAGATTGACGATGCCTACACGCGGGCGACGAGCGAGGTGCTCGTCGGCACACGGATGAACGCAATCGAGCGCACCGCCGCCGACCGGGTATCAGACGTCGAAGGGATCCATCGGCTCGCCACCGAGCGCTTCGACGACATGAGCGCCTGCGGCACCGTGACCGGCGAAATGCCGGAAGCGCTGCGCCGCGACCTGGCCCGGATCGACGCTGCGGTGATTGCCGCCTACCGACGCGCCGAACAGGCGGTGAACGACGGCAAGGACCTGCCGGGGCAGGCCGACGCCTGCGCCAGGACCACCACCGTGCTCCCGCCCTCGGTGACGCGGGGCACCGAGGGGCGCATGACCGGCGAATGCACCGGTACCATTCGCGCAGTGCCCGAGCGGGCCACCGTTGGATCGCAGCTGATGATTCAGGTGGCCATCACACCTCCGGCTGACAGCGTGATCACGCGGGTGGCCACCGACAACCCCGCCTGTCGCGACAACCCGGCCTGCGACACCGAGCGCGCCTCGCAGGGGCTGTTCCGCGCCGTCTTGCGGTTTCAGGCACCGGCTGGCGCCGCCGAGAGCGGCGGTGAGCTCGGGCGATTCCGCGTGCGTTTCATCGCCTACGACAAGGACAACCGGATTCGCTGCACCGGGCAGACGCCGGAACTGACGGTGCTCGCGCCGCCGTCACGCAGGTAGTCATCTGATGACCGTTGTGCAACTGGTTCGAACTGCGCTGTTCTGTGCGCTGACCTGTGCCGTCCCATCGACCCTGGCCGCGCAGGTGCCACCGTCGATCCGGTCGTCAACGGTGCGTGGCGCGCCGCCCCGCTTGAGCGACGCCGACCAGCTTGCGCGCTGCGCCGACCTGAAGGCGCTCATCACCATCCTGACGCCAGAGGCGACCACGCCGATCAAGAAGCGCGAAGTGGCCGACTACGAGCGCATGCGCGGCAGGCTGGCGTGCGGCGGCACGGGCGTGCTCAGCGGAACGTGGACGCTGGTGGGAACGCCGCCAGCCGGTGGGCCGATCACTTGGACGTGGAATCTCACCGCCATCACCAAGGAAACCGGGGAGGCGCTGCTGAAAGAGAAGTGGGGCGGCTTCACCGCGTCGATGTGCGAGCAGTCGGCGCCGTTCTTTTACCAGGGCACCGTCGAGTTCCGCACAAGCCCCACCTACAACGGCAATAACCCATTTCAACTCTGGGTCGAGGGCACCGGTTCCGTGCTTGTCTGCGCATCGTCTGCGGATTCGGGCAGCGGGTGGGCCTATCTTCGAGACGTCAACAAGTACCGCGGTTTTCGCATGCAGCTTTCAGGCGACGGCACCGCGCTCAGCGGCAGCGTCATTCCAGAAGCGCCGATCGGCGGGCCAACGTCGTTCAAGGCTACCAGGTAAACAGACACTCGCCGGCGCGGCAACTCACGAAAGACTGGCTGTCACAGATCGAAGGACAACGACATGAAACGTGCACTCGTGCAATGGACCGGCGGTGTGGTGGTGGCGGTTCTGGTGGCGACCACGGGCGTCAGGGCGCAGCTGACGCGGACGGCCAATCTTTATGAGGATCCCGAGCTGACCCGCATCCTGGTGGAGACGACAACCGGGATGGCGGTCATCGCCGCACTCGACCCGACGATGATCATGCTGACGGCGCCGCTGATTGCGACCAACATCGTCTGGCACGAACTGCTGACCATTGCTCGCATCGATGCCGAGATGAACACGATGGCGGCGCTGATGACCGACGCGTTGCGCGAACAGGACGTGCAGATCCGCGCCGCGGTCACCGCCGGCAACCGTCTGATCATGAAGTTACAGGCAGATATCGCCTACTACGAACAGCGCCGGCCGCAGTTCCAGAGCGGTCCACCGACCGCGCTGGCCCTGCAGCGCGAATACGCGGTCTACCAGGAAGTGCGCGCGCGTCTCAAGCGGCTTCAGGCCGGCGGCGACATCGATCTGGTCACCAAGGGCGAACGGCTGACGGCGGCGTTCGACGACATGCGGAGACTGGTGCTTGGACGCGGGCTGTTCAGTCGCGTGCAATTCATCCAGAATGCCAAGGGGCTCCAGCCCGCGCTGCGCGCCTTCGGCGAAGCGGCATTCAAGGCGGATCAGCTGATTGCGCAGAAGCACAGACTCCAGGAGGCCGGCCAGGCCATCGAAGTGGACGCCAGCCCGATGCAGCAACTGCGGCTGCTGGTGAACAACACGAGTGCTGACGACGCCAACAATCCCCAGGGACTGGTGTTCTTCGTTCGCACCTGGGAGCGCGCCGACGGCAACGCGCCGGGCAGCATTCAGGACTGCCGCGGCACCTACACGTTACCCCTGGCCTATAACGTTGACGGCTCCGTCAAATCTACCACCGATGCGAGCGGTGCCACGGTGCAGGCGCGAGACGATCGCTGGACGACCGTCTGGCCGAAGACGGCGACGCCAGAGTTCGGTCCGGTCGGCGCGGGGCCGAACGCATCACGTCCGGGCGACGTTCGCCTGCCTTCTACCGTGTCGCTGCCGGTGACGGTCGGCGGTCGCATCGAGGTGCGGGTCGCGACCTATGGTCCGCTGCGCAAACGAATTCGGTGGGCCGACGTCGTCGGTCGCGTTGTGAGGCCGGAGACGTCGTCGATGCCGCGCGGCTTTTACTGGTTCGCCTACGAAGCGGTGCAGACTGACATGACCGGCGGTTACGGCAACCTCAAGTCACGCTGGTTCCCGGTGGACGAACGTTACACCTGGCTGCTCTCGGGTGCGTGGAGCGAGGAGAATGCGGGTCCGCTCAAGGCGCGCGTTGAGAGCACGCAGGGCGACGCGCGGAGGGAACTGCGCGTCAGCGCGTTGGGTACCCCTGGAGAGTCGCTGCTGACCATGAGCAGCGACCGTGCGACCTACTGCCTGCCGACTCGGGTCGATCTGATCCTGTCGGACCCGTTCCTGTCGGCAGAAATCAAGGGCACTGCCAGGGTGCGTCACGTCACACAGAACGAGAAGAATACCCAGGAGGAGTCAGAGGACGGCTCGGGCCAGATCGGCATCACGATGCAGCGGTGGTAAGGCAGCGCGTGAGAGCGGCGGGGAGGGTCTGGGCGGCGACGGTTGTTGCAGTGTTCGTGGCGATGCCGTTGTCGCTGAAGGCAACAATGGTCTACCTCGATCTCGAGCCGGGCACGACGTTGCGCGACCGCGTTGTCGCCGCGCTCGGTGCCGCCGTCGGTGGCGACGAGGTGGTGAGCGAGCACAAGCCGCAGGAGGGCACCGGCAGAATCACCGCCGAGTACCGCGTGTCCAGCGCGGTGGTTGAGCGCATCGAGGTGCAGTTCGTGCAGCCGATCGCACGCGGCGCCCTGGCCGACGCGCTCGGCCTGCAGGGGAATGGTGATCGCCGGCTCCGAGGCGGATCGGTCCTGCTCGAGTGGTTCGACGCCCCCCATCACATCGCCTTCACCTACGCCGGCGAGCACGATTCGAGCGGCGTGGTGAGCATGGGCTACTACTCGCCGAAGCTGTTCGCCTGTCGGCGGGCCGTGGCGCAAGGTGTCACCCCCGGAGAGTTGTGTGTCGGTTTTCCCGAAACGCCGCCGGGTGCGCCGGGTGCAAGCGTGCCACCCGCGCCGCCCTCGACAAGGGCCGGCGAGCCGCCGAGTCCAACGCCGGCACCGGTCTCGGCCCCCACCCCGGGCGGCCTTCCCGCGGCAACGGTTCCTCCGCCAGCGTCACCGGCATCGCCGGTGCCACCGACGCCGGCTCCATCGACGGGTACCATCCCCCCGTCCATCCGACGAGATCCGGCTGCCTGCTACGACGTCTTCCTGTTCGCGGATGTGCAGGAGAAGGTCGCGCAACGGGC
>CADEEX010000322.1 GCA_902826465.1 uncultured Acidobacteriota bacterium | reverse complement strand
GCGGTGCGCGATGCGGCTGGCCTTGGTCCCGCCGTCGAAGCGTCGATTGTGCGAGCTCTGCCACCCCTCCGGTCGAAGGTGCCGCGCTTTGGCATCGGCCGCGGACTCGCCGCGGCCGAGCCGCTCATCGCCCGTCTCGTCGCGCAACCGCACGTCCAGTGGGCCGAAGTGACCGGTTCTCCCAGACGTGGCCTCGATCTCATCGGCGACATCGACATCGTCGTCTCAGCCGATGACGCTGACGACACGTTCACGCCGGCCATGGCCGGCGCCGACATCGACCGGGTGGCACATCGGTCGCGCCATCAACTCGCGGTCACCGTGGGGACGACCCAGGTGACGGTACGCACGGCGCCTCGGGACCGCGCCGCGGCGCGGCTTCTGTGGACTACGGGCAGCCGCGCGCATGTCGCGCGTCTGCAACAGATCGCGCACAGCCGCGATATGACACTGACGCCCGATGGCCTCGTCGACGCCTCCGGCCGCCATCGCGGCGGCGACTCAGAGGCCGCCATCTATGCCGCTCTCGGGCTCCCCTGGATCCCGCCGGAACTCCGTGACGACGACACCATCATCGATCGCGCACGCGCGGGCGCCCTGCCCGATCTGGTAGAGCGCAACGACATCCTCGGCGACCTGCACACCCACACGTCCTGGAGCGATGGCCGTGACTCCATCGACGCCATGGTGCGAGGAGCCGTCGATCTGGGCTATCGGTTCATTGCCATCACCGATCACTCACCGTCTTCGACCGCCGTGCGAAACCTGACCACGGAGAATGTCTCGCAGCAGGCCGAAGAAATCGCCCGAGCCCGCGAGTTGTTCCCGCAGATCACCATCCTGCACGGATGCGAGGTCGACATCCTGCCTGACGGCCATCTCGACTTTTCCGACAAGATGCTGCGGCGGTTCGACATCGTGCTGGCCTCGCTTCACAATCGCGCCGGTCACTCGTCACAGCAACTGCTGCGGCGCTACCTGGCCGCGATGGTGCATCCGCTGGTGACCATCGTGACGCATCCGACCAACCGCCTGTTTCCGCGCCAGCCAGGGTACGACCTCGACTACAACCGACTGTTCGAAGCCGCGATCGAGACCCGCACCGTGCTCGAGATCGACGGAGCCCCTTCGCACATCGACCTGGACGCGACCCTGGCGGGTCGTGCGGCGGCGATGGGCGTCACCCTGTCGATCGACAGCGACGCACATGCTTCGAACCAGCTGGAGCGTCACATGCGCATAGGCCTGCTGACGGCCCGGCGCGGCGGCGTCGAACGGCGACACGTCCTGAACAGCCGCCCGCTCCCTGAGATCCGGGCCATCATCGCCTCGAAACGGTCGCGATCTCCGGCCTAGTCCGCCCGCGTGGACAGGGCGTCCGCCTCAGGGGTCCACGTGCTAACGTGTAGCCATGACGATCAGGCTCTTCGCGTCGGCTCTGCTCGCGGCAGCGCTCTTCGTGCCGGCGTCAGCCGCCCCGCTCTCGCCCACCGAACTGGCCGCCGCCCTGCAGAAGAAGTACGACGGCGTCCGCGACTTCTCCGCCGACTTCGTGCACACCTACCGCGGCGGTGTCCTGCGACGGGAAATCTCCGAGAAGGGGCGCGTGCTGGTGCGGAAGCCTGGCAAATTCCGCTGGGACTACACCACGCCTGAGGTGAAGCAGTTCGTCTCAGACGGCATGAAGGTCTACTCGTATGTGCCGCAGGACAAGCAGGTGGTCGTCACGACCGTTCCGCCAGACGATACCGCGTCGACGCCGGCTCTGTTCCTTGCCGGCAAGGGAAATCTGACGCGTGACTTCTCGGCCACCGCGGCGGAACTTCCGGCCGGCGCACCCGCCGGAAGCACGGCGCTCAAGCTCGTGCCCAAGACGCCGCAGCCTGACTATGAAGCGCTGGTAATTCTGGTGGACCAGGCGACGCTGGCACTCCGAGGGCTTGTCACCACTGACGCTCAGGGGGGCACCTCGACCCTCATGTTCGTGAATATGAAGGACAACGTCGGACTGACCGATAAGGACTTCACTTTTAAGATGCCGCGCGGGGTTGACGTGATCACCGATGATGGCCGTCGCTAGGCGTTCGCTCGCCGCCATCGCACTGCTGGCGCTGCTCGCCGGCTGTGCCGCCTCGTCTGCGATGCGCCGCGGGCAGGACGCTGAGCACCGCCAGGACTACGATCAGGCGGTCGTCGAGTACGCCAACGCGCTGCGCACCCGCTCTAACGACACGAACCTGCGACTGGCGCTCGACCGCGCCAAGCTGCGCGCATCATCCGAGCATTTTCAGAAGGGTCGCCGCGCGGCGGCGATCGGCAAGTTCGACCAGGCACTGGTCGAATACGAGCTTGCCGCGGAACTGAACCCCGGCAACGGCGACATCGACAACGAACTGCGGACCACGCGCAACCAGCTCCGCGCCAAAGTCACCGTCGCACGTGAAGGCAAGACGGAGCTGCAAACACTGATTGAACGGTCGCGCGATCTACCTCCAGATGGCCTGTCGCTGCCCGCTGGTGTGCGAATGCCTGGCTCGCTCGCCTTCCGGGACGCCAGCAGCCGCGATGTGTTCCTGGCGGTGGCGCGCTTCGGCAACATCAGCATCGCCTTCGACGCCGCGTTTCGCGAAGCCCCGGTGACCATCGACCTCCGCAACGCGACGCTCGACAGCGCGTTGAGCTCGGTCGCCGACGCCACCCGCACATTCTTCCGCGTCACCTCGTCACAGAACGTCCTCGTCATTCCCGACACGCCGGCCAAACGCCGCGAGTACGAAGAAGAGGTCGTGCGCACGTTCTATCTGAGCAACGCCGACCTGAAAGAAACGCAGGATCTGCTGCGCCTTGTGCTCGACGCGCGGCGGATATCTCCCACCACGGCCACCAACGCGATCACCATCAAGGACACGCCGGAACGGATTTCAGCCGCCGCGAAGGTGATCGCCGCCATCGACAAAGCGCGGCCAGAAGTGATCATCGACGTCGAGCTGCTCGAAGTCGACCGTACCAAACTGCTGGAGTACGGGCTCCAGATCGCGTCACCCGGTTCACCTGGTCTGAACGGCAGCGTGTCGGCCGCGCCTGGCGGCGATCCCAACACCACGTTCACATTGCAGTCGTTGCGCAATCTCTCCCAGGCCGACGTGCTGCTCGCGAATCTGCCGTCGCTTTACTACCGGCTGCTGAAGACCGACACCAACACGCGCACGCTCGCCAATCCGCAGTTGCGCACGTCTGAGGGCACACCCGCACAGGCGCGCTTCGGTGAGCGCATTCCGGTGCCGGTCACGACGTTCGTCCCGATCGCACAGGGCGGCATCAATCAGCAGGCGGTGACCTCGTACAATTACGAGAACATCGGCGTGAACATCGACATCACGCCGCGTACGCATCACGACGACGAGGTCACGCTGGCGCTCAAGGTGAACGTCCAGAGCATCTCCGGCACCGGGTTCGGCTCGTTACCTACCTTTGGCAACCGCGAAATCAACACCGTGATTCGGCTGAAAGACGGCGAGACCAACATGCTCGCCGGGCTGATTCGAGACGACGAGCGTCGGGTGCTCAATGGGATTCCAGGGTTGAGCGACCTGCCCGTGCTCGGCCGCCTGTTCGCGCATTCGCGGACGGAGAGTTCGCAGACCGACATCATCCTGACGTTGACGCCGCACATCATCCGCGTCCTCGATGTCGAAGAGAGCGACCTGCGCGCCTTCCGCGTCGGACGCGATGCGATCAGCGGTGGCGGCGCGATCGAAATTGCGCTGCCGATCGACATCGCCCGCCCGCCAGCGGCGGCAGGTGACGTGGCGGATCCGAACCGGGCCGTCCAGCCGATTCAGCCACCCGTGCCACAGACACCGACGCCGGCGCCCACGTCACCAGCCCCGGTGCCGCCGCCCGGCTAGACTAGGTCGGCATCCAGATCTTCGACCCGCCGCCTGCCAGGGCGAGCGTCAGCGAATTCAACCGCCTGACGAAGGCCGCAGGGTCGTCTAGTTCTCCGCCTTCGGCCAGTAATGCCTGGTCAAACAGGATGTGGCTCCAGTCGCCGAACAGCGCCGCATCGCCTTCCTGCTTCAGCCGCTGCACCACCGGATGGTCTGGATTGATCTCGAGGATCGGCTTGGTCGCGGGAACATTCTGGCCAGACTCGCGCAAAATGCGTTCGAGATGGCGGCTGACACCGTGCTCGTCGGCCACGAGACAGGCCGGCGACTCGGTGAGACGATGAGTCAGCCTCACCTGGCTGGCGCGGTCCTTCAACACGTCCTGCACGCGGGTCAGCAGGTCCTTGTAGGCCTCTTCCTTGACCTCGTCGGCCACTGGCGTCGGCACGTCGCCAAGGCTGGTGACGTCCAGGCTGCCCTGCGCCGCTGACTGGAGCGGTGTGCCGTCGAATTCCGTCAGGTGCGTCACCACCCATTCATCAATGCGATCGGTGAGCAACAGCACTTCGACACCGTGCTTGCGGAACACTTCCAGGTGCGGGCTGTTGGTGGCCGCGGAGAAGGTGTCTGCCGTCACGTAGTAGATGGCCTTCTGGGCCTCCTTCATCCGACCGACGTAGTCGGCCAGCGAGACCGACTGGGCGGCGCCGTCGCCACTGGTCGAGGCGAAGCGCAGGAGCTTCGCGATCCGTGACCGGTTGCCGTGATCTTCGACCATTCCCTCTTTGAGCACGCGACCGAAGGCCGTCCAGAAGGTCTGGTACTTCTCCTGGTCGTTGGCCAGATCGTCGAGCAGTCCAAGGATGCGCTTGATCGACGCCGAGCGGATCTGCGCGACGTCCGACGACTGTTGCAGAATCTCGCGCGAGACGTTGAGGGGCAGATCGCTCGAATCGATGACACCGCGCACGAACCGGAGGTAGGCCGGCAGCAACTGCTCGGCCGCGTCCATGATGAAGACGCGGCGCACATACAGTTTGAGCCCATGACGTTCGTCGCGATCGAACAGATCGAACGGCGCCCGACGTGGCACGTAGAACAGCTGCGTGAACTCCTGGCGCCCCTCGACGCGGGCATGTGCCCAGGTCAGCGGCGGCTCAAAGTCGTGGGCCACGTGCTTGTAGAACTCCTGGTACTGCTCGTCGGTGATCTCCGACTTCGACCGCGCCCACAGGGCCGAGGCCTGGTTCACCTGCTCGTCTTCGTCGGTCGGCACCTGCGCCTTCTTCTCCGCATCCCACCGCTCCTTCTTCATCACGATCGGGAAGGTAATGTGGTCGGAGTACTTGTGCAGGACCTCGCGCACGCGCGAAGCGGAAAGGAACTCGTCTTCGTCCTCGCGCAGGTGCAGCACCACGTCGGTACCACGTGTCTCCTTGAGGATCGGCTCGAGCGTGTAGTGACCTTCGCCAGCGCTCTCCCAGCGCACGCCTTCGTCAGCTGCCGCACCGGCGCGACGCGTGAGCAGGACGACGCGCTCGGACACGATGAAGGACGAGTAGAAGCCGACGCCGAATTGACCGATGAGCTGCGCG
>CADEEX010000321.1 GCA_902826465.1 uncultured Acidobacteriota bacterium | reverse complement strand
TCCTAACGGCTGAAGGGTCGAGGGACGTCTGTGCTGCGGAGCAGGCCGGCTACGACCCCTTCTTCAAGGATATGTTCACCGGGGTGGCGGGACCGGGCTCGCTCTGGGTCATGACTGGCGAGACTCACCGGCGCGAGCGTCGACTGTTTGCGCCGGCGGTGAACGCCAATCACGTCGGGCGGTACCTCCGCACCATCCGTGAGATCACTCAATCCCACATTGAAGCATGGGAGCCGCATCAGACGGTCCCGGTTCTCGACACGACACTCGCGATCTCGCGTGATGTCCTCCTGCGTCTGGTGTTCGGCGTCGAAGACCCTCGCCTGATGGCGGAGGGCCGGAACGTCATGGATTCGCTCAGGCGCGTGACACATCCGTTGCTGGTCTACGTCGTCCAGTTACAGCGGCCCTGGTTCCCGCTGTGGCGGCGCTATGCCGCGGCGAAGGCTGTGTTCTCGGCGTGGGTCAGCCGTCTTCTGGTCGCCCGCCGCGCGAGAGGCGCAGAGGGAGAAACCGACGACGTGCTCGGCCGGATGCTGGCGGCCCGCCAGGATGATGGCAGCCGGATGCGGGATGACGAGATCGTCGATGAACTCAACACGATCCTGCAGGGCGGACACCAGACCACAGCCGCCGGTATCGCGTGGACGCTTTACGAACTGGCCCGGCATCCGCAACGGTTGAAGCAGCTTCGCGAAGAACTCGAGAGCGGCGGCGCCGCGTCGGACCCCGCCGCCGTTGTCAGGCTGCCGTACCTGAAGGCCGTCTGCAATGAAGCGATCCGTCTCCACCCCGTGTTACCTGAATGTGGCCGAATGGTCAGGGAGCCGGTAGACGTCCTCGGCCATACGATTACGGCCGGCAAGGGGCTGATCGTCTCAATCACCGCGATTCATCACGATCCGGCGCTGTATCCTGAACCCGATCAGTTCATTCCTGAACGCTTCCTCGAGCGCAATTACAACTCGTCGGAGTTTCTGCCGTTCGGCGGTGCGCACCGCCGCTGCGTCGGCGCGGTGCTTGCGGAATGCGCCGTGCGGATCGCCGTGGCTGAGATCGTGTGCCGGTGGGACTTCGAGCCCGCGGGGAGTGAACGCAACGTGCGGATCGATCTCGCCATGGGGCCGAAGCACGGCGTTCGACTGCACATCAAAGAACGCTGACTGTGCATCTTCAGGCATCGATCCCAATGAGTCTGCGTGATCGCTGGCTGCTCGTCAGCCAGCCACGGACGTTCGCCGTTCGCATGCGTGAGCGTCATGGCGATGCGGTCAGGATGCAGTTCAGGGGCGAGGTGTTTGTCTTCGCCTTCACGTCTGCTGGCGCCAGACAGGTGCTGTCCGCCGATCCCGCTGGCTACGACGCGTTCTGGAAGCGAGGCTTCACCGGCCTGGCCGGCACCGGGTCGCTGTGGGTGCTGGACGGGGAAGCGCACCGACGCGAGCGCCAGCTGCTCCTGCCGGCGTTTCACGGCCGCAGCTTTCGCGGATACGGCGACACCATTCGTGAAGTCACTCGCCTGCAGACCAGCCACTGGCAGCCTGGTCAGACCGTTCACACACTGCAGACCACGCTCGCCATTTCCCTCGATGTCATCATGCGACTGGTGTTTGGCGCAGGGGATGCTAGAGACGAGGAGTTCGCGCGCGAGGGACGCGCGGTGCTCGGGGCGCTGTGGCGCGAGATGCATCCGCTGATCGTGTTCTTCCCGGAGTTGCAGCAAGGCTGGTTTCCGCTGTGGAGGCGGTACGCCAGCTCCAAGCGTCGTTTCGCCGAGTGGATGAGTCGCTATCTCGCGGTGCGGCGCGCGCGGGGAGCCGACTCTGACGACGTGCTGGGACTGATGCTGGCGGCCAGCTATGACGATGGCAGCCGGATGAGCGATGAGGATATCCGCGACGAACTGCTGACCATCCTGCTTGCTGGACACGAAACCACCGCGACCGCGCTGGCCTGGGCGCTCTACGAGCTGGGGAGACACCCCGCGGTGCTCGAGACGCTACGCGCGGAGCTGGAGAGCGCCGATGGCACCGACCCGGCCACGGTCGTCAAACTGCCGTACCTGTCAGCGGTCTGCAACGAGACGTTGCGCCTCCACACGCTCCTGTCCGAAGTGGCCCGCGTCTGCTCGGCACCGCTCGAGCTCCTTGGCCACCGCTTGCAGCCAGGCGATTCGGCGGTCATCTCGGTCAATGCGATTCATCACGACGCCGAGCTGTATCCCGAGCCCGATCAGTTCATTCCGCAGCGATTCATCGACCGGTCGTACACCCCGTTTGAATTCCTGCCCTTCGGGGGTGGCCATCGTCGATGTCTGGGAGCCGCACTGTCCGACTTCGAGATGCGGATTGCCCTCGCGGAGGTGGTGTCACATTGGGACTTCGAGCCCGCCAGGATCGACCGCGACATCCGCCACGACATTGCCATGGGCACCAAGCACGGTGCGCCCCTGCGGCTCAAGGCGCGACGGACGCCGCAACCCTCATTGGCTTGAACCCCGCAACCTGGTCTCCGTTGACAGTCTGGGCGCCGGCCCGAACTTCGGCAGGAATGTCCTGAACGCGGCCAGGCCCATTTCTCTCACGTCAGGCGGGGCCTGGGTCATCGCCCAGACGAAGCTGCGCAGCGCCACCGACGGGCGACTGAGATGAACAACCTTCGTCGCCGGATCGGCGAGGCCGAGGGCGGGCGAGTGAAATGGCGCATTGCGCACCAACTGGAAGATCCGGTCGCAGGTGTCCTTGATCGTCTGCTGTCCCTGTTCGACCTTCAGCATCTCGGCAAATGCGCTGGCGAACAGCTCACCGAAACCGGGATGGTTGCTCGAGAACAGGCCGAGCGGTGGTTCCTGCGCATCCGGCAGCACGGACTCATCGCGAGTTCTGAGGTAGGTCTGGTAGATCGCTCCGAGCTTATAGTCGCCGAGCCCGACGCCGATGGCCCAGAGGCGGTACCAGGCATTCCACAGGTCGAACGCCTTGAAGGAGATGTAGGTCCCCTTCACGAGTTCGTCGCCACGTGCGATGTGTGCCTTCATCAGCCGCTCGACGTACTCGAAACGCTCGGCGCGGAGATCGTCGTCGTCGAGCGCGCTCATCAGCCTGGCGGCGAGGGCGTTGAGCGCCTCGGTCGAATTGGCCAGCCCCCGCGAAAACATCGCATCGAGGAAACCGCTGCCGTGCGCGCCTGACGTCATGATCCAGCGGTCGCCGACGGCCTGAGTCACCGTATTCTGCAGGCGGCCGGTGGAGACCCATTCCCGGATCGCCTTCGCCTTCTTGAACTGCTCCTTGACGCTGGGGAAGCGGTTGAGAAAGTCGTGCCATTCCTGCTCGGCCGTCTTGTCCGCGGGCTTGGGGAATCGCTCGTTGTCCAGGCTCAAGCCGATGCTGCATGCGGCGTTGGTGGAGCCCTTGCGGTTGTCGAAGGGGATGACCCACAGCCAGCCGCCGTCGAAGATGTGGTGGCAAGTGCCGCTGTACCAGCGTTCCGGCATCCGTGGCACGCCGTTCGGCAACGTCAGGTCATCGTACGGGGTGACGTCGACCATGTGGCTGAACACGCAGCGGGTGTTCGTGCGCAGGCGCGGCGGGTTGTCCCGCAGCCCGAACAGCCGGCTCAGAATCGACCCTGGACCCGTGCAGTCGACGACGTAGCGCGCGCGGAACGTGGCGCCTTTCGCTGTCGTGAGGGTGACGTTATCTGGCTGCACGTCGACCTTCTCGATCGGCATGTTGGAACGGATGGTGGCGCCGTAGTGGGCGGCGGTGTTGGTGAGGAACGCGTCGATGTCCTGCCGGAACAGGTGGGCCTCGTAGCCCTCGCCGAGCGACGGAATGACGAGTTGCGTCGCCTCCTCCGGGCGCTGGTGCTCCCCCTCGCGATGGTAGATGAAACCAAAGTTCCGCTTGATGCCGCACGAGGAGGTGACATATTTGTGTACGGCCTCACCGGTGCTGAACTTGTCGCGGAACTCGGGGATGTCGTAGCGCTCGGCCATGATCTTGATCGTTCGCCATGTGTGCCGGACCGTGGACTCCCCGAGCGCGAACTTCGGGTGCTGGCCGGCGTCGACCATCAGGACCTTGTAGCCGTGGCGGGCGAGGATCGTCCCGAGCACGCCGCCCTCGAATCCGCATCCGAGTACGGCGACGTCAAAGAGCTCAGAGTTCATCGATCGTGACCTCACGCACATTCTACGTCGTCGGCGTGACAGGTGTGGTGGCGTCCGGCGTCTCCGCTCGCGAGGACATTCGCTTCCATTCGAAAATCCAGATAGAGTTCCTCGTCCCTCATCGACATCTTCTTGGAGCGTACCCTTGATCTCCTTCGACCCGATTCGGTCCAGGCTTTCGGAAGTGAAGGCGCTCGCGCCACCGTTTCCGACCCCCGAAGAACTCGAAGGATTTCGCAGGGCGCAAGATCTGGCGTTTCGTTGCGTGATCGACATCGGCCGAGAGATCCGCGAGGGCTGGACCGAACAGCGAACGGCCGCCCTGATGGACACCTACCTGCGGGACCACGGGGTCCGTACGTTCTTTCATACCTCCTTCGCGTGGTTCGGTGCTCAAACCCGTTTCGACAGCGTGCCGAAGGGAATCTGGGGGTACTGGGGTTTCCTGAACTCGAGACGCACATTCGAAGCGGGGCAGGTGGTGCTGCTGGACACGGCGCCGATCCTGGATGGCTACATGGCCGATGCCGCGTTCACGTTCTCCTTCGTTCCCAACCCGGAACTGCAGAAACTGAGAGCGCTCCTGCTGAAGTTTCGGGAAGAGATCCCCAAACTCTTCGCGAGGCCCGACAAGAAGACGGGGGATATCTGGCACGAAATCGACGAACGTCTCCAATCAGAAGGCTACGACAACTGTCACCAGCGATATCCATTCGAGGCTGTCGCGCACCGTCTCCATCACAGCCGTTACCGCAGGCTTCCGGGCATCAATGGTCCATTCAGCCTCTATAGTTTCTGGTCACTCGTCAGCCGCGGTTTCTTTCCTGAGGTCCTCGGTCCGTGGCATTCGGGAAACAAGATCGGCCCATGGGCCATTGAGCCTCACCTGGGCGCCAAGGGCTTCGGTGCAAAATTCGAAGAACTGCTCGTTGTTGACGCCCATCAAGCGCGTTGGCTCACAGACGACGTCCCGCACTTGTCCCTGCCGAGCGGATTTTATTGAGGGAAATGCGAGGAAGCCGCTGGGACGCGGCGTTGGTCAGGATCCAGCCGACGTGATCCCGCCGATGTGGACCGCGAGAAACGAGGACGCTCACTGAATGACCGTGACCGAGTTGTTCGCCGAGCTGGCGCGCCGGGGAGTGCACGTCTCCGCAGATGGGCACGACCTGACCATTCGTGCACCGAAGGGCGCGCTCACACCGTCGCTGCGCGCCGCACTGGCAGAGCAGAAGGCGGAAATCCTGACGCGCCTCCGTCACGGAGGCCCTGACCAGTCACGGTCCGGGCGGACGCCCCACACGCCTGGCAACGACCCC
>CADEEX010000320.1 GCA_902826465.1 uncultured Acidobacteriota bacterium | reverse complement strand
CCACTTCGCGGTAGAAGATCGCGCCGGTGTTCTCCATCGCGCCTGCCGCGAAGTCGGGTACAGCGACAACGTCGAGTTTCCCGAACGGATACTTGATGGAGTAGTAGCGGTTGTAGAACGTCAGGATCTGCTTCGCCGCGTCGAGCGCCACGTGCCCCAATTCGCGCTTGTCGGGCGTCGCGCAGATTCGGATGGGGGTCGACTCCGATTCGCCTTCGACGCACTGAAAATCGCCGACGGTCATCGCCACCAGGTACGACGACATCTTCGCCGTTTCCGAGAAGGCCAGGGTGTGCCGTCCAGCGCCGGGACCTGGCGTGTCTGAGAGCACGCGTCCGTTGGAGATTGCCGTGTCGGCGGCGTCGATGGTGAGCGACACCTTGAAGGTGGCCTTCATGGCCGGCTCGTCAAACGACGGAAAGGCGCGGCGCGCGTCGGTCGACTCGAGCTGGGTGACCGCGTAGCGCCGGTTGTTCGCCTTGCTCAAGTAGAAGCCGCGCAGCTTGTCGTTCAGGATGCCGGTGTAGCGGATGTGGAGGCGGGCCGGACCGGCCGGCACGGCGCGCGGCACCGTGAACGCGGCGGTCTGTGTCGGCGCGTCGAGGCTGACCGCGGCACGCTGCGTCTGCCCGCCGGCCTCGACCGTGACCTCCTGAAACTGAATCTCGAGGGCGTGCAGGACGATGCGGCGCGACGGCTGCTTGAGGTCGACGTCGATGATCTCCACGCCGCCGAATCGGGCCTGCGCGAGGTCGACGTCGAACGCCAGGTCGTAGCGGCTGGGGACGACGTTGCCGTCGAGCCGCTGGGCAAAGGCGGGACCGGCGGTGCTGGCCAGCGTCAAAAGGGCGAAGAGCAGCGGAATCAGCCGTATCCGGTAGGGCATAGGGCCAGTGTATTACTATGTTTGTTTAAATTTCTGATGCCTGACCTGCTGCCGCTATTCCTCAACCTCCGCGGCCGTCGCGTGGTGTTGGTGGGGGCGGGCCCGGTGGGAGCGTCGAAGCTGACGCAGCTCACGGCCGCCGGTGCCGATGTCGTCGTGGTGGCGCCCGAGGTGCACCCGTCGATCGTTGAATCTGGCGTAACTGTTGTCATGAGAGAGTTTACGGAGACTGATCTCGACGGAGCGTGGCTGGTGGTTGCGGCGGCACCGCCGGCCATCAACCGCACTGTCGCGGTGGCGGCCGAAGCCCGGCGGCTGCTGGTGAACGCGGTGGACGATCCGCCGAACGCCTCCGCCTATCTGGGCGGCGTGGTGCGGCGGGACGGCGTGACCGTGGCGATTTCCACCAGCGGCGCGGCGCCGGCACTGGCGGGTTTGTTCCGCGAAGCCATCGACGCGGTGTTGCCGCACGACCTGAAGGAGTGGATGACCGTTGCCCGAGAAGAGCGAGTGAAGTGGCGCCGAGACGGCATCCCGATGGAGGAACGCCGGCCGCTGCTGCTACAGGCGCTGAACCGGTTGTATGCCGAGCGCGCCGCGGCGGCGTCTGCGGCGGCCACTCCGGCGGCGGCACGGCAGGGCACGCCATGACGACCGGTTACGTATCGCTCGTCGGTGCCGGCCCAGGCGATCCGGCGCTCCTCACGCGCAAGGCCGTGGCGTGCCTGCGCCGGGCCGACCTCGTTCTCTACGACGCGCTCGTCGACGAGCGGGTGGTGCGGATCGCACGCCGCGCGCAGCGGTTCTATGTGGGCAAGCGCGCCGGTCGGCACGCCCTCGCGCAGCACGAGATTCAGGCCCTCATGATCCGCGCGGCGAAACGCGGACGCTATGTGGTCCGCCTGAAGGGCGGCGACCCGTTTGTGTTTGGCCGAGGCGGCGAAGAGGCCATCGCGCTTCAGGACGCAGCCATTCCGTTCGAGATCGTGCCTGGCGTGTCGAGCGTCGTGGCGGTGCCGGCAAGCGTCGGCATTCCCGTCACCCACCGCGAACTCTCGGCAGGATTTCTCGCCGTCAGCGGCCACGACGTGGCGATGTTCACCGCCACCGTGTCGATGCTGCGACCGAACGGCATCACCGTGGTGATCGTGATGGGGTTCGGTCGTCGTCTCGAACTGGCCGAGGCGCTGGTGGCCGCCGGTTGGCGGCTCGATATTCCAGCCGCGGTCATCAGCGATGGCACGACGGCGCATCAGCAGGTGTGGCGCGGCACGCTCCGCGAACTCAGCGCGCCGACGCTCGCGTTTGAACCGTCCGGCCCGGCATTGATGGTGATCGGTGAAGTGGCCGCGCTCGATCTGCGCGCGCTTCATGAACGTGTCGAACAATCCGAGGACGTGGCCCCGAGCCGCGGATCCCGGTCCAGGTAAAAGCTTATGTCTTCTTCTGAACAGACCCTGAACAGCCACGGGCGCACGCGCCTGTCGTTCGCCAACGAAGCCGATATCGACGAATTCGTGAGCATGCTCGGCAAGTACGAGAGCGGTGAGATTACGCCGGATCAGTGGCGCATCTTCCGCCTGTTGCGCGGCACTTACGGGCAGCGCCAGATGGACGATGCGCAGATGCTGCGGGTCAAGATGCCGCAGGGCATCGTCACCAGCGGGCAGTGGCATGCGATGGCGGAGGTCGGCGACAAGTATTCGCGCCGCTTCGGCCACATCACCACGCGCCAGAACATCCAGTTCCACTTCGTGAAGCTGCACGACGCCGAACCGGCCATGCGCCTGCTGGCGGATGCGGGCATTACCACACGCGAGGCGTGCGGCAATTCGGTGCGCAACATTACCGCCTGCCCGTACGCCGGCGTGGCGCACGATGAGATCTTCGATGTCACGCCCTACTCCGAGGCATTGACGCGCTTCCTGCTGCGTCACAAACACTCGTCGTCTTTGCCGCGCAAGTTCAAGATCGCGTTTGAAGGGTGCCCGGACGATCACACGGTGATCGCGATCAACGACCTGGCGTTCCACGCCCGGATGGAGGACGGCGTCCGCGGTTTCCGCATTCTGGCCGGCGGCGGCACGGCGATCATGTGCAAGACGGCCGGTGTGCTGCACGAGTTCCTGCCAACGAGCGAGATCTTCCGCGTCGCCGAATCGCTGCTGATGGTGTTCAAGGAGCACGGCGACTACATCCACAAGCAGCGCAATCGCATGAAGTTCATGATCAAGAAGCTGACGTGGGACGGCTTCATGTCGGAATACGAGCGCGCGCTGGCGTACTGCCGCGGTGAAGGCGCCGTGGCGCTGCTCGAGATCGAGCCGGCGAAGGAAGCGGCGCCCACCTGGGCGCGCAGCGAGGCGCCGTCGCCCAACCTGATTTCAGCGCGGGTCAGCGCTGCGCCGCCGCGCGGTGTTGGCGTCACGCCGATTCTGTTGCCGGTACTGAACCCGGCCGATGACGCGTTCCTGCGGTGGCAGGAGACGAACGTGCGGCCGCAGCGGCAGAAGGGCTTCGTGCAGGTCGTAGTCACGGTACCGCTCGGCGACCTCACCAGCGAGCAGATGCGGATCCTCGGCGAGCTGTCTGAGGCGTACGCCGACGGGTCGTCGCGCGTCACCGTGGATCAGGACGTGGTGTTCCGCTGGGTGCCGATCGATCAGGTGAAGGAACTCTATCGTCGGCTGTCGGCGGCGAGCCTCGGACTCGCGGAGGCAGGGACGGTGGCCGATGTCACCAGTTGCCCCGGCGCCGAGTCGTGCAAGCTGGCGGTCACGCAGTCGCGCGGTCTGGGCCGTTTGCTCGAAGATCACCTCCGCGCACGTCCCGACCTGATTGCCGCGGCCGACGGCGCGCACATCAAGATCAGCGGCTGCCCGAACGGCTGCGGTCAGCACCACATTGCGACGATCGGCTTCCAGGGCAGCGTCCGCAAGCTGAACGGGCGCGCGGTGCCGCAGTACTTCGTGATGGTGGGTGGCGGGACCACGGCCGCCGGCGCCAGCTTCGGTCGCACGGTGGCGAAGATTCCGGCGCGGCGGATTCCGGACGCGCTCGAGCGGCTGATTGCGCTCTATCAGCAGCAGAAGCACGCGGGCGAGTCGGCGGTGGCGTTCTTCCAGCGCCTCGAGTCGAAGAAGGCCACCGAGGCGCTCGACGATCTCACGCGCTTCACCGAAGAAGACGCCGTGCCGCTCGATTTCATCGACCTCGCCGAGACCACCGAGTTCAAGCCGGAGGTCATGGAAGGCGAGTGCGCTGTCTAGTATCCACGTGTGTGGATATGATGATTAAAGTTGTTGCCGCTCGTCCGGTCGATTGGTATAACCGTTCGAAGCGTGGCGTTGAACTCGTTTCAGACCTCGGGGAACAGCCCTGGCGACCGTGATGCACGTTGTCACGTTGGTCTCCTCGGATTCGGCACCGTCGGTGCCGTCCTCGCGCGTCGGTTAACCGGCGCCGATCCGGTTCCCCCTCTCGTCCTCACACACATCTACGACCGCCGCGCCCGCGACAAGCGGGCGCGCGAGTCGGCGCCCCTCAACAACCTGACCTGGGTCGAACACTTCGACGACCTCCTCGCCAGCGACACCGACGTCATCGTCGAGGCGCTGTCGGCGGGCGAACCGGCGGTCGACTACGTGCGTGCGGCGCTGCTGGCCGGCAAGTCGGTGGTGACCGCCAGCCGCCAGGTGATGGCGCACCACGGTCCGGCGCTGCTGACGCTGGCCGAGCGACAGGGACGGCAGCTGCGCTATGAAGCCGCCGCCGGCGGCGCCATGCCGATTGTGCGCGCCCTGGGCGATGGCCTCGCGGGCGACCGCGTCCTCAAGATTGACGCGATCCTGAACGGCACCACGAACGCCGTGCTGACGCGGATGGAATCCGACGGCTGCACGATGGAGGAAGCGATTGCCGACGCCTGCGCCCGCGGCTATGCGGAGGCCGATCCGTCGATCGACCTCGATGGCACCGACGCGGCGGCGAAGCTGTCGATTCTGTGCGCGCTGGCGTTCGGCTTACGCGTGCGTCCGGATGCGATCGACACGCGCAGCAGCAAGGGCGTCAGTATCGACGACCTGCGACGCGCGCGTCTGCGTGGCGGGGTCATCCGTCAGGTGGCGCACGCGGCGTTCGCCAGGCCGAAGGGCGTGTTGACCGCCTGGGTGGCGCCAATCTTCGTGCCCGACGCCTCGCCGCTGGCGCGGGCCTACGGCCCGCAGAACGCGGCCGTCGTCACCTGTCAGCACGCCGGCGAGATGTCGATGGCGGGCCAGGGGGCGGGCGGCGACGCGATTGCGGTGGCGATGATTGCCGACCTTCGCGCCATTGCCCGCGATCGCGCGGCAATCGTACCAGCGCCGGTACTCGTCGAGCCACACGAGATCAACGGGTTCTCAGAACAGACATTTGCGGAGGCTGTGTGAGCGCGCTCATTGGATTGCAGTGCCATCTGTGCAAGTCGGTCTTTCCGGCAGAGGCCAAGTATGTCTGCGAAAAGTGCCTGGGTCCGCTGGAGGCGATGTACGACTACAGCGCCATTACGCTGACGCGCGAGCAGATCGAGCGGCGCCCGAAGAATCTGTGGCGCTACCGCGAGCTGTTGCCGATTACCGGCGAGCCGCTGACCGGCTTCCACTCC
>CADEEX010000319.1 GCA_902826465.1 uncultured Acidobacteriota bacterium | reverse complement strand
CGTGGTTCTACGATCCAGGCTCGATGAACGCCGCCGACTGGCGCGATCTGTTGTTCATCCGCTATGGTCCGTGGGCGTTTGAAATCATCGGCCTGTATGTGTGGCTGGTGCTCGCCGCCGGCCCGACGCTCATTCTCTTGCGCGCCATCGGATGGCGGTGGCTGCTCGCCATCAGCTGGGCGCTGTACATCGGCTACCGGCTCGTGCCGGTGGAGCTCACGGCCGCCGAATTCGAGGCGGTGTTTCCGCTTCTCGCGTGGCAGCTGTTGTTCGTGCACGGCATCACCATCGGCTATCACCGCAGCAGCCTCAGTGCGTTCATCGATGAGCGCGTCAGGCCGGTGTCATGGGTCGTCGGCGCCGTGTCCGTTGCGTTCATGGCGATCGCGCTCTCGAATCCGGCGGTCTCCGGCCCCTCATGGCTGCACTGGGACGTCATCTCGCCGGAGCGGTTCACCGCACTCTACGAACGCTATTTCGGTCTCACCGATCTGGGGATCGGACGCCTGCTGAATCTTGCCGTGGCGCTGCCGTTCGGCTACGCGCTTCTCTCATGGAGCTGGCCCGTAGTGGAGCGTCTCAAGGGTCTATTCGTGACGCTGGGGCAAGGCTCGCTCGGTGCGTTCGTGCTGCACGTCTACGGACTGCTGCTGCTCGACCGGCTGCCCGCGACGGAGAGGCTGTGGATCAACACCGTGGTGCAACTCGCCCTCATCGCTGGCATCGCAGCGCTGCTCGTCGGCATGCAGCGGTGGAAGGCCGGCCGCCGAGCGCCCATGACGACGCTGTTCCCCGTCGGCGTTTCGTAGTCAGCACCCACGCGCTCCGTGCTCGTCCGTGCGAGAATCGCGCGCGTGATGACGACGCATGGCCGAGTTGAAGACCGGCGTCTCAAGGCCGCAGGGCTGGTGCTGCTGGCGCTGGCGGCGGCCGACTTCGCCTGGCTCGGCAATCGACTGGCGGTCGCATCGCTCGACGCACGCCGCTCGCTGTTATTCGCGGCCGCCACCGTCATCGGCGTCAATCTGAGTGTGGCGGGATTGCTGGCGCTCGTCGCCGGCTGCGGCGCGCCTCCCTCATGGCACGACCCGAAGCGCCGGCGTGCACTCATCCTGCAGATCGTTCTGGCGAACCTGCTTGCGCCCGCGGTGATGTACGGCCTTCTCACCTCGTACCTCCCTACCGCGAAGGCACTCGAGGCCTCGGGCTGGGACCTCCCCATCATCATCGTCTTCTACGGCCTCGGCGTCATCTCGTGGCGCATGTGGCGACGCGCGCAGCAATACGAGGCAATCAACGCAGACGAAGCGATGGCCCGCGACCCGCGGTCACCCGTGCTCTATCTTCGCTCGTTCAAGGACGACGGGGCGGCGGTGCTGGAGCCAGGGGCACAGAAAATCATGCAGCGTGTGATGTCGGTGATCGAGCCACCATCGCCCGAGCAGGAGATCGCCGACATCCTCGGCCATCTCGGCCCTGTCGTCGCCATAGGCAAACCCGGCGAGCCGTTGCCTCGGCTTGGTGCGGCGCGGCTCTATGTCGCACACGATCGCTGGCAGGCGAAGGTCGACGAGCTGATGGCGAACGCCGCGTTGGTGGTGGTTCGCATCGGCGACTCGCCAGGTGTGCTCTGGGAGATCGAGCGTGTGCTGGCCGTGCTGCCCCGTCAACGCGTCGTGTTCGCGTTCCTCAGCGGCGCGGCCGTGGCTCCGGCTATCGCCGAGCGGCTGACGCCGGTGCTCGGGCGCGAGTGGGCCCGGGCGTTGCCGGAACCGGGCGCTGGCTGGACATCGTGGCTGTGGAGCGACCCGCGACGCCGCCTCGGCAGCTTCGTCTATTTCGCCAGCGATGGAGTGTCGCATGCCGTGGCGGTGACCAACTGGCCGCCATGGGGACGAGACGCGTGGCTGTCGCTGATGTTGCGGCCGTACGCGCTGCCGCTGCGACGCGCATGGCGCGAGATCTTTTCCGGACTCGGCGTCGACGCCGGCACGATGGATCGCAAACCCTCACGCGTCCTGGCTGTGATTCTGGCGATTGTCGCGGGCTATGCCGGCGCGCACTGGTTCTATCTGGGTAAAAGCCGCCGCGGCTGGACTTACGTGGCCCTCATTCCAGCGCTGTTCGCGTCGGTGTTTCTGGGCCTGTTCGACGCGCTGCGGTTCATCTGGGTTGATCGCGCCACGTTCGACGCGCGCTTCGCGTCGTGAGAGTCCTCCGGGACTACGAGAGACCGAGCGCTTTCTCCATCGCCAGCCTGGGACCGCGATCGGGATCCTTGACGATGCGGCTCTCGTTGTCGAACAGCATCGTGTCGCGCGCATCTGCTGAATACGCCGGCCACGTGGGCAAGCCTGACACGTTCGGATTTCCAGTGCGCGCAAACGCCACCCACGCGGCACTGACTTTCGCTGCCAGCGCGTGGGCGTCCGCCCTTTTCGAGATCAACGGACCGGCGGTCGCGATGTTATTGAAGGCGAACGCGATCTCGGCGGTGTGCGGCGCGCGCATGTGGCCGCCGCCCTCGGGCGTCTCCCAGTCGAACCGATAGAGATACGCGGGCGCGCCATGCTGTGCGGATTTCCGCTTCGCGAGTTCGCGCGAGAAGGTGCCGCGCGGATGCTCAGTGGTGATCAGGATGTTCAGGTCGTACGGCGTGGCCCCGGGGTTCGCCGCCTTGAACGCCGTGATCACCGGTTCGGCGTGAGCTCCGAGCCGCTTGGTGATCAGTTCGCGCATGCCGGCTTCGGTCATCGCCAGGTTCTCTGGGGTTGGCCGCTGATACCAGGTTTCTTCCGTGTGCGTCCAGCCAATCATCAACGGAATCCGCGCTGACAGCGCGGGACCTGCTGGATGCCACGGATGGATCGGGATGAACGTGCCGTCCACGGTCGGCGACCCCGCCGCCATGCCTACTTCCGGCAGCGGTCGGGTGCCCTCGGTCTTCTCGTTGGCAACAATCAACTGTTCCATCCGTACGTTCTGCAGTTCGCGCACCTGCCCGTGTTTCAGGCCAAGTTCGTCCAGCAACAGCTTCGTCGTCCGCTTCCCATCGTCCGGCGTCAGCAGCTTGAGGATGGCACCGCTCTCGATGATCGCGCGATGGAACAGGCCGTTCGCCGACGGCATCGCCATCAGCGTCGCCACCTTCCGCCCGCCGCCCGACTGCCCGAAGATCGTGACGAGGTTCGGATCGCCGCCGAAGCGCTCGATGTTCGTCTTCACCCACTCGAGCGCCGCGACGACGTCGAGCATGCCGACCGCGCCAGAGGCCGCGAACTCCGGCGCCATGTCGCCGAGATAGGTGAAGCCGAACGCGTTGAGCCGGTGGTTGATGCTGACGAGGACCACGTCGTGCGTGCGTGCCAGGCTGGTGCCGTCGTAACGCGCGCTCGATCCGGAGCCGCTCGAGAAGCCGCCGCCGTGGAGCCAGAACATCACCGGCCGTTTTCGCCCATCGGCGAGTCCGGGTGTGAACACGTTCAGTACCAGGCAGTCTTCGCTTTCGGGCTGCGCCATCCGCACGTTCGGGCCGGGCACCGTTTGCGGCGTGCTCGGTCCGTAGGCCAGCGCGTCGCGCACACCCGTCCAGGCCACGGGCTTCACCGGCGGCATGAAGCGGTTACGCCCGGCGGTGGACGCGCCGTAGGGAATGCCCTTGAAAACCTTGATGTCGCCGATGGCCGTGCCTCGAATGCGGCCTGACGCCGTTTCGGCGATTACGTCGCTCGCTTGCGCCCCGAGTCGCAGCGCCCAGGGACTGAAGTGTGCGGCGGCGACGGCAAGCGATGCCTGCTGCAGGAACGTACGGCGGGATGTGATCGGCATCAGATCTTCACGTAAGTAAGGCCGTGCTCCTGGACCAGGCCGAGCGCCATGACATGCGAGGGGACCAGGCGCACGCCGGGATTCAGGCCAGCGAGCAGGTCGGCGCGCACCTCGGCCACCGGCAGCTGGCGTGCCTGCGCCAGCTGCTGCGCGATGTTGTCGAGCGCGATCGCGCACTGCCAGAACACGGTGCCGCGCGCTTGTAGCGCCTTCACACCGAGTGTCGGGTCGTTCAGGTACACGTTGCGGATGGCAGGCGTGCTGGTGGCAGGGTCGATGATCTTTGAGCGCTCGCCGAGCGCGTATTTCTCCCAGAGACGATCAGACGCATTCACCGCGAACGCTCGCCCGGAAATGCCGACGACGGTGCGTACTTCCGGAAACGCGACCGAGTAGACGTCGCGGAATCCGTCCAGGTAGTTTCTCGGCAGGCGGAGCGGCGGCGGTTGAGCCGCGGGGTCGGCGTCGGCCATGTCGAAGACCTGTTTGTGGCGCCCCTTCAGGTCGTCGATCCACTGCAGGTCCCAACCCTTGGCTGAGCCTGCCGGCTGCTGCGCGGCAACTTCGCCGCGGGATCCGTCAATCGCAGTGAGACCCGCCAACGACATCAGCACTGACAGGAACGAACGGCGGCCCTGCGGCACGGAATTCTCAAAGGCGTCGCTCATGGTTCTCTCCTCCGGTTGAGTGCGCGAATCGTAGCACGCAGCCAGGTCCAAGAGCCGTCACTGGCGCGAACAGCCTCGATTAACGCAGGCCACACAGTCGGGACCGCCCTGCACCACTCCAAGCAGCACGCCTGCACCAGGACACACACTCGCGCACGATGTGCGGATCAGCACCTCCGCCGTGCACGCGGCCGGTTGCTGTGGTGCTGGTGGCGTTCCCGCACAGGCCGCCACTCCAGCCGCTTGCTCGATCTGCTGGTAGATTCCCACGAGCTCCGTGTACGACGCCTGACCGGCGGCAGAAGCCAGCCCGCGCTCGACCTCATCGATGCGCGTTGCAATCGGTGTCATGGTGCCGATACAGGCCGCCGCGGTCGGCAGGCCCAGCCGCATCCCCGTGAAGTCTTGTCGAATCTGCCCGACCACCTGCGACGGAATCGGCGTCGGATAGTAGAAGTAGGAGGCGCGCGCAGTCGCCGAGCCGGTCAATACCGAGGCGACGAAGAATGACTCGACGTTCTGCGCGGTGGGCAAACCGAAGGTGCACGGCGATGCTCGAACCGCGGCCTGGTAGTCGCGATAGAGCTGCTCGAACATCGGCACCAGGCGTCCGGCAACCGTGCCGCTCTGCACCTGCGCAGCGGCGGCGTCGAAGCGCGTCGCATCGAAGGTGATGCACGCGCGAACAGCCGCCGACCACCCTCTGGCGTTCGCCATGTCCTTCAGCATCCACTCGGCAGCCGCCTGCGGCGGTCGCTGATCAGGCGGCGAGAAAGCGGCGCGAATCACGGAGAAGCCGATATTGGCGCCCGTGTTGAACACAGCGGCGAGATTTGACGACGGTCCGGGTTGCGCATGGGCGGAACTCGCCTCGAACACCAACGCCAGCAATACAAGACAGATTCGCCGCACGACAGGTGATCCCTTCTATGGAAACTGCACTTTGTACTGCGCGGCCAGCGCCCGGGCTGTATCGCAGTCGCCGGCCTGTGCCTTGAGCCGGATGTCCATCGCCCGCTGACGGCGGGCGGGCTGTC
>CADEEX010000318.1 GCA_902826465.1 uncultured Acidobacteriota bacterium | reverse complement strand
GGCTGCGACATGTTCCTGTTCAGCCGCGCGCCGATCCGCTACTCGGAACTGAAGCGCCGCGTATCTGACGGCGAGGCGCTGCCGTTCTTCGCGCTCGACGGCGTGACGCTGACCTTCAATCTCGACAACCAGTACGCGGTGACACGCACGCAGATCACCCAGAACGTGGTCGGCGTGGTCGAAGGGGCCGATCCCGCGTTGAAGGACACCTACGTCGCCTTCGGCGCGCACTACGACCACGTGGGCTTCGCCGAGAACGAGCTGTCGTCGGACGGGAAGCGTCCCTCGCCCCCGGGCCGGGTGACGCCAGGACGTGAGGACGATCGCGTGTGGAATGGTGCCGACGACGACGGGTCGGGGACCGTGGCGCTGATGGCGCTGGCCCGCGCGTTTGCCGAAGGCCCGCGCCCGAAGCGGTCGCTGCTGTTTGTCTGGCACGCCGGGGAGGAGCGCGGACTGCTCGGCTCGCGCTACTTCGCTGACTATCCGACGCTGCCGCTTGATCGCGTCGTGACGCAGTTGAACATCGACATGATTGGCCGGAATCGCGACGACAAGACGACCGAGGCCAATACGGTGTACCTGGTCGGCTCCGATCGCATCAGCAGTGAACTGCACGACATCAATCGCGCCGCCAATGCCGCGCTGCAGATGCCGTTGACGCTCGACTACGAGATGAACGACCCGTCCGATCTCGAGCAGGTCTACTACCGCAGCGACCACTACAGCTACGCCGCCAAAGGCATCCCGATCATCTTCTTCACGACCGGATTGCATGCCGACTATCACGCCAATACGGACGACGTGTCGAAGATCGAGTTTGGAAAGATGGCGCACGTCGCCGAGCTGATCTACGAAACCGGTCGCCGCATCGCCGACCTCGATCACGCCCCGGCGCGCGACAACAAGGGGCCCAGGGCCGGCAAGGGCACGCGCTAACGATTCGGCGCACGGCTACCTCCGCCCTCCTTCGTATTTCCTAAGTCGTAATTCCGGTCTATTGACTCCATCGTGAAACACGTGTTTGATACGAATGTTTCTCGAGACCTCATCCATGAAACGACTCATCCCTCTGCTCGTCCTTCTCGCCGCCGGCAGTGGTGCCTACTACTACTTCAATCGTCCGGTCACCGAACTGGTGCTGACCGGCGTCGTCACGACCAACGATGTCGTCGTTGGGCCGCAGATTGGTGGTCGCCTGAGTCAGTTGCTGGTGAAGGAAGGTGACACCGTCACGAAGGATCAGCTGATCGCCGTCATTGCGCCCGACGAGCTGAGGGCCGAGAGCGACTACGCCACCCATAACCTCGAAAGCGTCGCGTCGCAGATCCAGCAGGCGCAGGCCGCGCTTCGCTACGAAGAACTGCAGATGGACGAGCAGATCCGCCAGGCCGAAGCGACCCTGGCGTCCACCGAGGCGCAGCAGGCCGCCACCACGTCAGACCTCGAGTCGGCGCGGCTCGCGTTCGAGCGCGTGCAGAACCTGTCGCGACAGGGCGTGGCCGCTGCCCAGGAACTGGACGATGCGCGCACGAAGTTCCAGGCGACGCAGTCGCGGGTCGACTCGCTGCGGCGTCAGGCCGAGGCGCAGCGCGCGACGATCGCGCTCGCGCGTTCGCATATCGAGCAGGTCGCACAGAAGCGGTCGCAGGTGCAGACCAACCGCCACATGCAGGAAGCCGCGGCCGCCCAGCAGACCAAGGCCGGCGTGCGACTCGCCTACGCCGAGGGGAAGGCGCCAAAGGCCGGACTGGTCGAAGGCCGCGCGGCGCGGGTGGGCGACATTGTCCGCGCCGGTCAGCCGGTCGTGACGCTCATCGATCAGGACGACCTGTGGATTCGCGCCGATGTCGAAGAAACCTACATCGATCGCATCCGCATCGGCGACCGCATGAAGGTGCGCCTGCCCTCGGGAGAAGAACGCGACGGCGAAGTGTTCTACCGCGGTGTCGACGCCGGCTTCGCGACGCAGCGCGACGTGAGCCGCACCAAGCGCGACATCAAGACCTTCGAAATCCGCCTGCGCTGCGACAACGCCGATCGTCGTCTGGCGGTGGGCATGACCGCCTACGTGTTGCTGCCATTGGCCAGCCTCCAGTAGCCAGTGCTCACCGTGTTTCGACGACACGACTAGCCATGCTCGCCATCGACGTTCAGCACATCGTCAAGCGCTTCGGCGATTTCACCGCCGTGAAGGGCATTTCGTTCCAGGTCGAGTCTGGCGAGAACTTCGGCCTGCTCGGTCCGAACGGGGCGGGCAAATCGACGCTGATCCGCATGCTGACGACGCTGCTGCCGCCGACGACCGGTACGGCGGTGGTGCATGGATGCGACGTGGTGAAGGACGCCGACGGTGTTCGCAACGCCATCGGCGTGATTCCGCAGGCCATGACCAGCGACCTCGAACTGAGTGTCGAGGAGAACCTGCTGATCTTCGCGAAGCTGTACGGCGTGCCACGGGCCAGGCGCAAGCGGCTGATCGACGATCTGCTCGAATCCGTCGAGCTGACGCAGTGGCGCGATAAGCAGGTACGCCACCTCTCTGGGGGAATGCGGCGTCGCGTCGAAATTGCCCGCGGACTGGTGCATGAACCGAAGATCTTCTTTCTTGATGAGCCGACGACCGGCCTTGATCCTGTGTCGCGCGTCAACGTGTGGGAAATGCTCCAGCGCATCAAGAAGGAACGGAATCTGACCGTGCTCATCACCACGCACTACATGGACGAAGCCGACAAGCTCTGCGATCGCATCGCGATCGTCGATCACGGCGAACTGAAAGCGCTCGACTCGCCACTGAAACTGAAGGCGTCAGTCCCTGGCAAGAACATGCTCGAGGTGAGTTTTTCCGCCACACCAGACGGCTGGGAACAGCTGCTGGCCGCGCTCCCGGAGGTTGAGGGCGTGACCAGTCACGACCACGTGTTCAGGATTGCCTCCGCCAACGGTCCGGCGACGACGCTTGCCGTGATGGACGCGGCGGCGCGGGCGCGACTGACGGTCAATTCGCTGTCGGTGCAGAGTACGACGCTCGATGATGTATTCGTGCACTACACCGGCCGGGCCCTGCGCGATGCGGTGCAGAGCGCGGCCGCCACCGACAGCCCCTTCATGATCCGGCGGGGATAGGCATGCATCGCACACTGGCCATCATCGAACGCGAAATGCGGCGCTTCCGCCGAAGTCCCATGCTCATCATCATGTCGATGATGATGCCGATCGTGCAGCTCGTCATTCTCGGCTACGCCTTCGGTGGCAACGTCAAGCACCTCAAGATTGCCATCGTCGATCAGGACCGCGGCCTGCCGGCGGTCAGGGTGCGGGAGCTGGTCAACGCGGCGGCGTCTGGTAACCGCACCTTCGACATCGTCGACTACGGCGACGCCGGCGTGGCGCTGAACGACCTGCGGAATGGCCGCGTCAACGGCGTGCTGACGATTCCGCCCGATTTTTCCCACCGCGTGCACGCGAAGAACGAGCCGCGGCTGGCGCTGATCGAAGACAACACCGACAGCTTCGTCTCGGCCTCGATGGCGGCGGCCATGGGACAGGTGATTGGCGCCTACAACACCGCCGCGCCCTCTACCGTGCGACTCGATGCCAAGCCGGCGCTCGACGTTGTGGAGATCTATCCGTACGTGCCCTACGTGCAGTATCTGTTGCCCGGCTCGATCACCATGTCGATCTTCATGATGGTGATGATCGGCGGAGGCATCATCTACATCGACGACAAGGCGCGCGGGCTCCACGAGGGCTACCTCGTGACGCCCATCTCGCGGCTCGAGCTGATCGGGGGCTTCAACCTGTCCGGCACCCTCAAGGCCGTCGTGGCCGGCATGTTCCTGGTCGTCGTGGGATCGCTGATCGCCGGCATCCCGAATCCCCTCGACCCCCTGCGCCTGGTGCGGCTCTTCGTCGTGGTGCTCGTGACCTCCTTCGCCCTCATCAGCATGATGTTCCTGATGATGGTGCGGGTCTCGGACCCGCTCCTGCCGCGTGCGCTCTTCGGAGTTCTCAACACCCTGCTGTACTTTCCGAGCGGCGCGGTGTATCCGCAGCAGGGCTTTCCGGGCTGGATGCAGGCCATTGCCATCGTCGATCCGTTTACCTACGCCGTGCACGCGTTCAAGAGTTTGTTGCTGAAGAACACCGGGTTCGAGGCCATCACGACAGACCTGGTGTTCCTCAGTGTGTTTTCACTCATCTCGCTCTCGCTGGCGACGATGCTGTTCAGGCGGACTTTGTAAATGTCAGGAAAAGACGGCGCAACACGTACTCGGGTCCTCGGCGTTGCGACCCGGCTGTTTGCGGGGCGCGGCTTCGAGAAGGTGACCGTTCGGGAAATCTGTCGCGAGGCAAACGCCAACGTGGCCGCGGTGAACTATCACTTCGGCGACAAGATGGGGTTGTATCGCGAAGTGCTCGATCAGGCCATCCAGGTCATGAAGTGCACGACCGATCAGGCCCGCGCCGAGGGTGAGGGCAAGCCGGCCGACGAGAAGCTGAGGGCCTACGTCTCAGTGTTCCTGCGCCGCGTGATCAAGCAGGGACGCGACTCGTGGATTCATCAGTTGATGATGCACGAGATCGCCGACCCCACTCCCGCCCTCGATCTGGTGGTCGACGAGGTGTTGCGTCCACGCATGAAATACCTGGGCGAACTGGTGGCGGGCATCGTCAACCTTCCGGTCGACGACGAACGAGTGCTGCGATGCGTCATGAGTGTGCAGTCGCAGTGTCATGCGCTGATGATGGCCAATCCCGTTGCCAGAAAATTGACGCCGGATTTCACGGCCGATGATGGGCAGATCGACGCCTGGACCGAACATATCTCGCGGTTCTCGCTTCAGGGGATCGCCAGCGCGGCACGGTAGGGTTCCGCGGTTCCAGGGTTCCGCGGTTCCAGGGTTCCAGGGTTCCACGGTTCCAGGGTTCCACGGTTTCAAGGTTCGCGCGTTCGGGGCCGCATCGTCGATACTGGGGTGCTTCGTCGATTGATGTGACCGCGCCCCTTTCCGCCCTTCTCGTCAGCTACATCTGGCCACCGACCGGTGGCGTCGGCGTCCAGCGTGTACTGAAGCTGGCGAAATACCTGCCCGATCACGGGGTGACGCCGTCGGTGCTGACGGTCGCCAATCCGTCGATGGCGTTGAGCGACCCATCGCTCGCGCGCGATATTCCGCGCGATCTCGAAGTGCTCCAGGCGCGCACGTTCGAGCCGGGCTACGAAGTGAAGCAGGCGCTCTGGGATCACGCCAGGGCCAGCGTCGGTCGTCAGGGGCTGATGGAGGGAGCACGGCGGCGACTGGCGAGCGCCGCGCGGCGCGCCCTCGTGCCCGATCCGCAGGTGCTCTGGCAGCCGGACGCGCAGAGAGCGTTGCTCCGGCGACTGCGGCAGCGGCGCGACGATGTGGTGATGATCACGGCCCCGCCTTTTTCGGCGTTCCTGTCGGCGCCGCTGGTGAGAGCGTTTCGTCGTCCGGCCCTGGTGCTCGACTATCGCGATGAGTGGCTGACGCTGAGGACGCAGTACGAGATGTTGTCGTCGCGCCGCAATGCCATCGTCAGCGGGGCGCTCGAGAACGGGCTGCTGCGGCTGGCACATGTCGTG
>CADEEX010000317.1:2414-5618 GCA_902826465.1 uncultured Acidobacteriota bacterium | reverse complement strand
TCCTCGGGCGTATGCTGTATGTCCGAATTCATCGAGGCCTGACTGGCAAGCGTGCCGAGGTCCGAGCTATGGCTGCGGATACAGGGGTGCTGCGCGAAACAATGGTGGATGGCTTTGCGGTCGTCGCCGACATTTCGGATGAACTGGAAGCAACCCTGCACAAGCCCCGGGCCAACGTGTTCTCGGCGTTCGCATACGCACTCGGCGCCTCGGCGCGGATTTCTTCGGCGCGCCGCCGGATGCTGAGCGCACTGAAGCGTGGCGCAGCCAGTGTCGCGATCGCCGGGGCGGTGGGTAGCGTTGCGACGAAGCGCCTGCGCCGTGACGGTTCGGTGCTGGTCACGGCCTATTGCCGAGCGCTGAAGCGCGAAGCCTACCTGACGTTCTTCGAGCGGCTCTTTGCGCTGTGGCACATCATGCACCTGCCGTTGTTCTTTCTCATGCTTGTTGCGGCCGCGATCCACGTCGTCGCCGTTCATCTGTACTAGCGGCCCTTATGCGGAACTTGCGCGTCGTCCTGCTGTTGTTCGTAGGTCTGATGCTCGCTGTTGTTGCGGGCGAACCAGCTGTCGCTCAAACGCCTCTGGAGCTGCTGGTCTCGCCTGGAAAACTGTCGCGGGCGCACGAAAAGCAGGAAGCCACCTGCAGCGCCTGCCACGAGTCCTTCAACAAGGGCGCCCAGTCATCCCGTTGCCTGGATTGCCACAAAGACATCAATTGGGATGTTCGCAATGCGCGAGGCTTTCACGGCAGGTCGCCGCAGGCCGGCAAGGCCGAATGCAAGACGTGCCATACGGAGCACGAGGGCAGAGACTCCCGGATCGTCCAGCTCAATCAGACCACTTTCGATCATCGATTCACGGACATGCCGCTCTCCGGAGGTCACGCAGGCATTGAGTGTGCGTCTTGCCACAAGCCTGGCATGAAGTTCGCGAAGGCGCCCCTCGATTGTGTCGCATGCCATCGAGACGAGGAGCCACACAAGGGCCGCCTCGGAACCAACTGCTCATCTTGCCATGTCGATCGAGACTGGAAGACGGTGAACTTTGACCACGGGGCGACGCGCTTTGCGCTCAAGGGTGCTCATGCGAAGGAGCAATGCGCGTCCTGTCACAAAGAGGAAATGTGGAAGGGAGTGCCTGCCACATGCGTCAGCTGCCACGCTGAGGATGACGCGCACCGGGGCGCTCTCGGCAAGGACTGCGTATCCTGCCACAACGAGCAGGGATGGTCTGTCGAGACATTCAATCACGGGCGCACCGGGTTCGCGCTTGCAGGCCGGCACGCGACCGCCAGATGTGAGTCCTGCCACGTAAACAGCGTCACAGCGCCCTTGCCACGCGACTGCAATGGCTGCCACGCGAAGGACGATACTCACAAGGGGCGCAACGGGACGGCGTGTGCAGATTGCCACTCCGCCGTCAACTGGAAGACGGTGAGCTTCAGTCACGACAAGACGAAATTTCCGCTCCTCGGCAAGCACAAGTCAGCCACCTGCGAGAGCTGCCACACGAAGCCGATCAAGGATTGGAAGCCCCCCAACGCCTGTATTGGTTGCCACGAAAAGGATGACAAGCATGAGGGCCTCCTAGGCTCCGCCTGCGCCGACTGCCATTCCGAAGGCAGTTGGGCGAGCATCCGCTTCGAGCACGGTCGCGATGCGAATTTCGCGCTCAATGGGGCCCATTTGGACGTCGAGTGCGCAAGCTGCCACAAGCAGCCTGTCCAGGTAAAATCCCCCGCCGTTAGCTGCATCGGATGCCATCGTGACGACGACCCGCACAAGAGTCAGCTGGGTGATGGGTGCGGCCAATGTCACGGCGAGAAGGACTGGACCGTGGATGTTCGCTTCGATCATGACTTTTCGGACTTCCCGCTGCTGGGCAAGCACACTGATGTTGCTTGCAAGGAATGCCACGCGACAGCGGCCTATCTCGACGCGGCCAGCGATTGCGCTTCCTGCCACCGCGAGGATGATGTGCATCGTGGTCGTTTCGGCCAAGACTGTGCGGCTTGCCACAATCCCGTCAGCTGGGATCGCTGGCGCTTCGATCACGATACGCAGACGGACTATCCGCTCACCGGCAAACACAAGGAGACGTCCTGCGAGGGATGCCACAAGGTGGCGACGCCCGCGGGCGCATCTCTCTCCACGCGCTGCGTGAGCTGCCACGTTTCTGACGACAAGCATCGCGGCAGCTTCGGAACGTCCTGCGAGCGCTGCCACAACACTGAAGCGTTCTGGGCAGTTGATCTGAAGAAGTGAATCATCGCGGTGATACGTCAGTGTCGGCGCACACCGTCGGCGTCTACAAATGTGCGTCCGCTTACGTGAGTGTGTCGAAGCTGAACGCAAGCTGAAACGAAAATGAATTCGAAAGCCCACATATCAGTTTGTTCGCTCAGTTCTTCTGCGCGGTAGTCTTCGATTAAATTTTGGTACCTCCATTGTCTCATCTGCAGTGTATGTGAAACCAACATAGTGGGCGGGCGGCTGAGACGGATGACGGAGAGCATCGTGAGTGTCCGCTGCGCTGACGCACCCGTGCGCGATCACGCTTCGACATCCATGGCGCGCGACATCGCTGCAGCTGTCGTTGTGGTCGTCCTGCTGGCGCTGCTGTCGTTCCTGGCAGCCGGAACCGCATTCGCCCAGCAGCCCCCACAAACCTTTGATCACCTGTCGACAGGCTTCCCGCTCGACGGCGCCCACAAGACGCTCGCATGCGAGTCGTGCCATGTGACTGGCACCTTCAAGGGGTTGCCCAAGCGATGCGCTGATTGCCACAACGACTCGGTCGCACCGGGAAAACCCTTCCGGCATGTGCAGACCATTGCGAGTTGCGACTCCTGCCACGACGCCGTGAGCTGGAGCCGGGTGCGCTATGACCACGCAGCCGTCTCGGGCGCTTGTTCGACGTGTCACAACAATTTGGACGCCCAGGGAAAGCCACCGACACACATCGCTACGAACTCGACGTGTGATACCTGCCACGTCACCTCGACCTGGACTGCTGTCCGCTTTGATCACGCGTCTGTAAGTGGTTCCTGTGCGAGCTGTCACAACGGCACGCAGGCCACAGGCAAGCCGGCAACCCACATCGCCACGACCGCCGGCTGCGACAGCTGCCACGTCACGACGAACTGGACGACCGTCAGGTTTGACCACGCAGCGGTGAGCGGCTCCTGCGCGAGCTGCCACAA
>CADEEX010000317.1:0-2314 GCA_902826465.1 uncultured Acidobacteriota bacterium | reverse complement strand
TGAGCGGCTCCTGCGCGAGCTGCCACAATGGGACCCAGGCAACCGGGAAGCCGGCGGCGCACATCGCAACGACTGCGGGTTGCGACAGTTGCCACGTCACAACCAACTGGACCACGGTTCGGTTTGACCACTCCGCCGTGAGCGGCTCCTGCGCAACCTGTCACAATGGGACCCAGGCAACCGGCAAGTCTCCGACGCACATCGCGTCCGCGAACACCTGCGACGACTGCCACGTGACGACCAACTGGACGAATGTGAGGGTCGACCACACAGCTGTGAGCGGAACGTGCACGTCCTGCCACAACGGCACACAGGCTGAAGGCAAGCCTGCAAACCACATTTCCACCAATGCGCAGTGTGGCGATTGCCACTCCACGCTTGCCTGGATCCCGGCGCGCTTCGATCACGCCGCAGTCACCGGGTCCTGCTCGACCTGCCACAATGGAACCAATGCGACCGGCAAGCCGGCAGCCCACTTCCAGACTGTGCTCCAGTGTGACGAGTGCCACAACACGACAAGTTGGACGACTATTCGCTACTCGCACTCCGGCGCGGGGTATCCGGGCGAACATCGGCGAGCGATGGATTGCACCGATTGCCACAAGACGAACGCGCAGCAGGTTCCATGGCCAAACGCCGCCTATCAGCCGGACTGCGCAGCGTGCCACGCCAACGACTATGAAGCGGACGATCACAAGAAATACGAGAGCCCGACCACGGTTCGCTACACCGTCTCCGAACTGCGTGACTGCACAGGTGCGTGCCACATCTACACCGACAGCTCGATGACGACGATCAAGACGCGCCGCAATTCGAACCACCGCGTCACCGACAGCGGGTTCGATTGAGGATCAGGAGAGATAGTTCCCGGCGCACGGCAACGCGCACGGGCAGGAATGCGCAAACGGGGCAGGAAGACACGCAGGCGGCGGGCAAGATGACGGGGCCGGTCGGCAGCGGCAGTGGAGAATGAGCATGAACGGCAAGAACCCGGGTTGGGCCGAACATCGGTCGCTCTGGCCGGACGCAATCGAGGATCTTCGGCGCCGCACGCTTGCCGTGCGTACCCGCTTCCTGCTTACAAGCGGCGTTGCGGGGATTCTTGCAACCCAGCTCTTCCCGGCGGCTTATGGACAGACGGTCTCGGATCGATTCCTGTCACGCGTGACGGCGCAAGAGAGCGGAGCCTGCGCGACTGTCAGCATCGATTTCAACGTTCCCATCCGCTATACGTCTCACTTTCCTGAAAGCAGCGGTCGCGAACTCCGGATCGGCATCCAACCGCTGAATTTCAACCGAGGGTCGCTCTCGACCGCGCTCGCAGCCGAGAGCATCAGACCGCCGACCAGCCAGATCGCCGGAATCCAGCGTATCACCTATGACGTTTCTGACCCCGCCGGCCCCACGCTGGTCATCCAGTTTGACGCGGAGGCGCACTGGCAGGTGGAGGCCAACAAATCTGTGACGCGGCTGGTCGTGACTGTGTCCCGTACAGCAAACTGTTTGCCCGCTGGCTCTGCTGCATCTGTGGGCGCGCCGAATTCCATCCTTTCCGTGACGCGGACGATTCCAGAGACGCTCGATCCAACGGGCAACTATGCGATCAACCTGTTGTCGGAGCGCGGCTCGCAGCTTCCCCCTGATCAAATCCGGCAGGTCGATGCCTTTCAGAAGCATGCTGCCTACGCCGTCACCAACGAGGAGAACGGTGTGCAATGGGCGCGGCTGCGCCTCGGCATGTTCCAGACGCGCGCCGAGGCCGAAGCGGTCCTGGCGGCGGTAGCGGCAGACTATCCTGATGCCTGGGTCGCCAGGATCGATCGCGGCGAACGGGAAAGCGTCTACCAGTCCTGGCTTGCAGCCCGGGGCGATGGGACAAGCCAGGCGGCCGCGCTGACCAGCAACCCGGAAGCCGATGCGCTACTGAAGGAGCTGAGAGACTCCCTGGCGGCTGGGGACAACGTCGGCGCCATAAGGCTGGCGGATCGCGTTCTCGGTCTGCCCGAGAATCTGGCAAGTCCGGCGGCCCAGGAACTACTAGGTCTCGCGCGCGAGCGAAATGGCCAGCTCGCCCATGCCAAGGCGGAGTATGAGGCATTCCTGCAACGCTACCCGACCGACGAAGCCGCGCCGCGCGTTCGGCAAAGACTCTCTGCGCTGTTGGGGGAAGAGCCAGCGCCGCAACAGGGCAAACCAGCGGCGGACAAGGAAGGCAAAGGCAAGGCGGGCGATGGCGAAGTCCACGGCGAAATGTCTGGCAGCCTATCCGCACTCTATCAGCGCGATGATAGTGGCTTCCTGTTCGAGAACATTC
>CADEEX010000316.1 GCA_902826465.1 uncultured Acidobacteriota bacterium | reverse complement strand
GTTCACATCGGCACTGCCGCCGCCTGGCCGTCTGGCCCTCGCGTCGCAGAGTGGTGGCGTCGGACTGGCGCTCCTCGAACTGGCTCGCACCCGGCAGGTCGGGTTGTCGACGTTCGTCAGCCTCGGCAACAAGGCTGATGTGTCGGGCAACGATCTCCTGCAGTGGGCCGAAAGCGACCCGCAGACGACGGCGGTGCTGCTGTATCTCGAATCGTTCGGCAACCCTCGACGCTTTGCGCAGCTCGCGCGACGTGTCGGGCGCAGAAAGCCGATCATCGCGGTCAAGGCGGGACGTACCACGGCGGGTAGCCGCGCCGCCGGCAGCCACACGGCGGGCATGGCCTCGAGCGAGGCGGCCGTGTCCGCCCTGTTCGCCCAGACCGGCGTCATCCGGGCCGACACCATCGACGAGATGTTCGATGTCGCAACGTTGCTCGACCTGCAGCCGCTGCCTGGCGGCGCACGGGTCGCCATTCTGACCAACACCGGCGGGCCGGGCATTCTGGCCGCCGACGCCTGTGAAGCCGCAGGCGTGCAGGTCTGTCCGCTGAGCGCTGCCACGCGTGCGACGTTGGCAACACAGCTCTCGGCTCACGCCAGCACGGCGAACCCGGTCGACATGGTGGCCTCAGCGGGTCCGCTCGAATACGAACGCGCCGTGCAGACCCTGCTGGCGTCCGCGGACATCGACAGCCTTCTGGTCATGTATACGCCGATCGATCCGGCGAACAACGCCGCGGCACTCGACGCGATCGGCCGAGGCGTCGCCAACGCGCGCGCCACGGGCATCGTGAACAAACCGGTGCTGGTGTGCGCCTTGACGACGGCCACACCCGCGGCCCCACTGCCCGCAGGGAACGAACGCCTCCCGCGCTATGTGTTTCCCGAGAATGCCGCGCGTGCCCTCGGGCGCGCCACGGCCTATGCCCTCTGGCGGCGCACCCCCGCCGGCACACTGACCGCCTGCACCGACCTGCAGGTGGCCCGGGCCCGCGCGCAGTGCGCCCGCATCATCGACTCGCGGGGTGATACGTGGCTCACCGAGGTCGAGCGGGACGAACTGTTCCGGGCCTTCGGCATTCCCGTCGTGGCCTCGGCCCGCTCGCGGACGGCGGACGCGGCGGCTGCCGACGCGACGCGTCTGGGTTACCCGGTCGCGCTGAAACTGGACGCGCCACAGGTGTTGCACAAGACCGAGGTCGGTGGCGTCAGGCTGAACATCGTCGACGAGACGGCGTTGCGTGAGGCATTCGACGACTTCGCGCGACGATTCCCTGACCTCGGCGCCGCGGACGGCGGCGCGGCCATCCTGGTGCAGCCAATGGTGATGGGCGTGGAGACGCTGGTCGGGGTCGTCCACGATCGGATCTTCGGACCATTGGTGGCCTTTGGACTCGGCGGAATCGACACGGAGTTGCTGCGCGACGTGGCGTTTCGGATTGCCCCCCTGACGGACCTGGATATCGACGCCCTGCTGCACAGTGTCCGAAGTTTTCCGTTGCTCGACGGCTACCGCGGGAGGCCGCGCGCCGACCTCCCGGCACTCAGAAACCTTCTGCTGCGAGTCTCACTCCTTGCTCAGCAGGTGCCCGAACTCCAGGAACTCGACCTGAATCCCGTCATCGTGAGGAGCGCCGGGCGCGGCTGCACGGTCGTCGACGCCCGAGTCCGCCTCGCGCCGACAGCCGCAACGACTTCCTGACACAGGCGACCGCGAAATATCCCGCCGCACCGCGGACATATTCACGCTCGAGACGGCCATGTCCGCGCGAACGGAGCAGAAGCCGCATTTGGGGCTGGCATCGCGCTTGCCGTAGAGTGAGGGCATGCGCACCCTCCAAGCTGTTCTCATCTTCGCGGTCGCCAGCGGCGGCTGCGCCACCATGTCCGTCAGTTCGCACGTCGAACCGGGACTCGACATCAGCCGCTACCACACCTACAGCTGGTCGGCGCCTGACGCGCTGCCCGTGCCCGACCCGCGACTCTCGGAGAATCCCTTCTACAAGGATCACATTGAGGGAGCGGTCGAGAAGCAGCTGGCCACCCGCGGCTTCTCCATGGCGTCGGCCTCGCCCGATCTGCTGGTCCACTATCACGCCGTGATCGATCGCCGCATCGATGTCAGCCGTATCAATCGAGAGGGGCTCGACTGCGTCGGGCCCGACTGTCCTCCAGAAGTCTTCGAGTACGAGGCCGGCACGCTGGTCATCGACGTCGTCGACGCCAAGACCAATCGGGTGATCTGGCGCGGATGGGCACAGGACACGGTCGAGGGTGTGCTGAACAACGAGGATCGACTCGCCCGCCAGATTGAACAGGGCGTCACCAGAATGTTCGCGCGCTTTCCGCGTGCGGCGCAGGGAGAGAAGCGATGATCGCAATCAGACGTGTGGTGGTGGGCAGCGTATTCGGGCTTGCAGCCATGGCCGCCTCGGGCTGCGCCTCGCTGAGCGTGCATTCGTTCGCGGCGCGACCAGCCACGCCTCAACAGTACAAGAGCTACCGCTGGGCCGCGGATGGTCCGACGCCGACTGGAGATCCGAGGCTCGACAGCAACCCGTTCTTCGAGCGCCGCCTCATGACCGCCGCCGAACGCGAGATGGCAAAACGATTCGCCAAACTCGAAGCCAGTGCCGATCTGGTCCTGCACTACCACGCCAGCGTGAACCAGGAACTGGACATCCGGACGCTGGACCGGTCCTACGGCGTCTGCACGCAGTGTTCGGCGCAGTCGGTCTACGAGGCGGGCACGATCATGCTCGACCTGGTCGACGCAAAGACCAACACGCTGGTCTGGCGCGGCTGGGTCGAAGGGAGCTTCGACGGCATGATCGACAACCAGGCATGGCTCGAGGAACGGGTCGACGAGGCCGTGGCGAAGATCGTCGCGACCATCCCGGCGAACTTCTAGGTCCTTGTCGCACCGCCGTCACAGGCCTGGGTCGGAAGGGCGTGGTTCCGACCTGGGTTCTGGCAGATTGGTCATGGTCGCTTCCGTCAGCAAGAGCGTGCCCGCCGCCGACACGGCGTTCTCAAGCGCCAGGCGCACCACCTTGGTCGGGTCGATGATTCCAGCGGCAATCAGATCGACGTAGGTGCCATTCGAGGCGTCGAACCCCACGGCGCCGCTGCTGTTCCGCATCCGGTCGACGACCACTCCGCCATCGACCCCCGAATTGGCACCGATCTGCCGCGCCGGCGCTTCGAGTGCCCGCGCAAGAATCTGCACACCTGCGCGCTCGTCGCCTTCGACGAGCGCCGCCTCCGCGTCGAGCCCTGGGAGCGCGCGCAACAGGGCCAGTCCAGCGCCTGGAACGACACCTTCGGCCATTGCCGCCCGTGTCGCGTGGATCGCGTCGTCGAAGGCCTCGCGACGGCTCTTCATCTCGGCTTCGGCCGGCGCACCGACGCGGATGACGGCGACGCCACCGGCCAGCTTGGCCAGCCGTTCTTCGAGCTTCTCGCGGTCATAGTCCGAGGTGGCATCGGCAATCTGCGTCCTCAGCTCCTGACAGCGGGCGTCAATGGCCTTGCGCTCGCCGTGACCACCGACCACTGTCGCGTGTTCGCGGCCGACGATCACCCGGGTGGCACGGCCGAGTTGTTCCACGGTAACGTTCTCGAGCCGAATGCCGAGTTCCTGGGAGATCAACTGCCCGCCGGTGATAATCGCGATGTCCTGCAGCATCGCCTTTCGGCGGTCGCCGAAGCCCGGCGCCTTCACTGCGACGCTGCTCAGCGTTCCCCTGAGCCGGTTGACGACAAGGGTCGCCAGGGCTTCACCGTCGACATCCTCGGCGATCACCATCAGCGGCGCGCCGCTCTTGGCGATCTGCTCGAGCACTGGCAAGAAGTCCTTGAGGCTGCTGATCTTCCCCTCGTAGATCAGCACGAGCGGCCCGTCGAGGACCACTTCCATCTTCTCGGAGTCCGTCACGAAATACGGCGAGAGAAAGCCGCGATCGAACTGCAGCCCTTCCACAATCTCCATCGTTGTCTCGATGCCTTTGGCCTCTTCGACGGTCACGGCGCCTTCGGCGCCAACCACCCCGATGGCGTGCGCCACCATCTCGCCGATCTTCGCGTCGTTGTGAGCCGAAACCGTCGCGACCTGCTGCCGCTCCCGATCGCTCGCCACTGGGCGTGACAACTGGCGCAGGCTCTCGATCACCCGGGCGGTCGCCCGATCGAGCCCTCGCTTGACATCGATGGCGCTCGCACCGGCCGCAATGACTCGCATTCCGTCGGCAACGATCGCGTGCGCGAGAATGGTCGACGTGGTCGTGCCGTCGCCCACCGCATCACCGGTTCGTTCGGCCGCGTCGCGCAGCAACTGGGCCCCCAGGTTCTCTTCGGGATCCTTGAGTGAAAACTCCTTGGCGATGGTGACACCGTCGTTGCAGACAATTGGCCGCCCGAAAGACTTCTCGATGAGCACGCAGCGCGACTTGGGCCCCAGCGTCACGCGGATGGCATCGGCAATCGCGGTGGCGCCGCGCAGGATCTTTTCCCGCGCCTCAGAGCGAAACAACACCTGCTTGTGAGTCATCGACTCTCCTTGTGGGGAACGCGTCTCGTCACGAGACCTGACGGAAGTAGTGCACGACCTTTCGGCCGTTGTCGTCCGTGTAGTAGACGATGACGCGTACGGTGCCGTCTTCCGCAACATTGAGCGCTGATTGTTCTGCCGCGGCTCGCGTTGTCAGTCGCAGGGTCTCGACACGGCCACTCGCCAGCCGCAGCCGGATCTCGCGGCGGCGATGGTCGAGGCCAATCACCACGCCTTCGGTGATCGCCAGGCCGTCGTCGCCGATCTGATCGATCTCAATTGCCGTCGCGCCGTCGGGCGCGACGGTGAAGTGCACCGCGACGGCCGTCCCCTCGCGCAGGCTTTCCAGTGGACTTGGCCCCTTGGGTCCGTGGACCACGAGGTCACGAGTGACTCGGTAGACATGGCGGGCGCCTTCGGCGGTGGCGACGATGATGACCCGGGCAGCGCCGTAGACGGCGTTGGTTGTACCCTCGAGCGAAATCGTGCCGCGAATCGGCGGCGGTTCCTGCGCCACGGCGGACGTCGCGGGCAGACAGGCGGCCACCACTGCCGCCGGGATGAGACGGGCGAGCCGCAGCGAGCCCCACGGGCGAATTATCATGAGCGGCTGCCTTCGGTCGGCGTCGACACCGGTGGCGCGGCGTGCTCGGCGCGCATCAGCGCGTCCGGCGCCAGGAAGCTGCGTTCGTGGCTCCTGACGGTCAGCACCGGGCAGGGCGCCATCCGCACGACACGCTCAGCAACGCTGCCCATCAGCACCCGGCTCAGCCCGCTCCGACCGTGCGTTCCGATGACGACAATATCGATGTGCTCACGTTCGGCGTAGTGGACGATGGCGTCGGCGGCGGACATGGCTGTCGCGACATGACGTCGGGCGTGCAACTGCGTCAGGTCTTCAGCCGTGACGAGACTCGTCATCTGTTCGTTGGCGGCGTCCTCGAGGCTTTCCTGGACTCCGACCATCAGCGCCGGCGTCATATCGAGCGAGTAGCGCCATCTGAGATCTTCCACGATATGGACGACATGCAACGTCGCCTGGTAGCTGCGGGAGAGTTCGCGGGCGTAGTTCAGCGCAACGGCGGATGCGT
>CADEEX010000315.1:3806-5646 GCA_902826465.1 uncultured Acidobacteriota bacterium | reverse complement strand
GAGCCCGTCGAACTCGTCCCTCAGTCGCACGACCTTGCCCATGGTCAGCTCGGTGCGGTGGCTGTCGATCACGCGCGTGGCATCGGCGGCGTCGTCGGCCCGCACCGACAATCGGACTTCGCCGAGTTCATTGACGTTGACCGGAAACAGGGCGTGGGTCAGTCGTGACGACAGCACTGCCATGATGCCGTTGGCTTCGAGCAGGCCCTGGACAATGCGGGCCTCGACGTCCGACTGGCTGCAGAACACGACAACGAGATCAGTGGACATCAGGAACTCGACCTTCGCCCTTCACGCCAGTGGTGGCCTGCCCATGTTCGCCGACGCGCAGCAGGATGAGCGTCATGTCGTCGTGCTGCGGCACGTCACCCGTGAAGGCCGCAATCTCCCGCAGGATCCGTTCGCGCAGCTCGTCCGATGGCAGATGCGCGTGGGCCTCGACGAGCCGACCGAGGCGGTCGTCCCCGAAACACTCGTCGGCAGCGTTCATCGCTTCGCTGATGCCGTCAGTGAACAACAGGAACAGATCGCCATTCTGGATCGGCATCGTCTCTTCGTGGAGCAGGCGCTCGAACATCTCGCCGTTGTCGATCTTCAACCCGACGACCATGCCGTCCGGTGCAATCAACCGGATCCGGGGGTCCGGCCCGGCCGGCAGGTGCAGCAGCGGCGTGTGCCCGGCCCGGGCGTAGGTGACGGTCTGCGCCTGCAGGTCGAACACCGCATAGGTCATCGTGATGAAACTGCGCGAATCGAGATGCTTGGCAATGATGCGGTTGGCATTAATCAGCAGCTCGCGTGGCGAGGTATGAATAAGACTCAGCGACAGGACCAATCCCTTGAGTTCCGCCATGTAGAGCGCGGCGGACGTGCCTTTGCCAGATACGTCGGCAATGAGGATCCCGACGCGGTGCTCGTCGAGTGGAAAATAGTCGTAGTAGTCGCCTCCCACTTCACGGGCAGGCACCGACAACGCTGTCACCGACAGGCCCGGCATGCCGAGGGGCCCCTGCGGCAGCAGCGACATCTGAATCTCGTGCGCGATGCGCAGTTCTTCTTCGAGCCGCTTCTTCTCGTCCTGCTCCACCAGCAGCGCCTCGATGCTGTCGGTCATGTGGTTGAACGAACTGGCGAGTTCGCCAAGCTGATCCTGCGCGCGAATCGCAATCTTGTGACTGAAGTCGCGCGCACGAACGCGTTCGGTGCCGGCAAACAGCTCGTGCACCGATCCAGTGATCGACCGGGCCAGCGCCAGCCCGGCCACCAGCGCCAGCGCCTCGATGATGAGAAACAGCACGCCGATCACCACGAGGACGAGCAACAGCCCCTGACCGAACGAGTAGCGCCCCACCTCTCCCTGTGCCGCCGCGATGCGGTCGTAGGTGGCGGCCACGTTCATCAGAATGCCAGCGCGCAGCGACGACCGGTGGCCGGTGGCCCAGTCCACGTAGTCGAGAAACGCCACCGACGTAAGCGGCAGGCTGGTGGCCGACACGGCGGGCGGAGGCGTCGCCACTCGGGCATCCATCGGCCGCATCCCGAGGTCGATGGAGCGGACCTCGGTGAGCGTCACGCCGGTTTCCTCCTGCAGGCGCTCGAGCAGCACGGCGCCGACCGGGAGGTCAACCACGACGGCATACGACTCTCCACCAGCGACGGAGAACGCGACCGCCCGCACCACCACGTTGACGGGCATGCCGAGTCCCGCGAGGTTCAGCGCCGTGTTTCCCTGGGGCGGCGCCGCGCCTGGGCGACCGGGCACCGTAGACGCGAGCAGCCCCTTGAACCCGCCGCAGGTGATCCAGGCGGGAATGGCCGTCGGCGGAGCGACGTGCGCCCA
>CADEEX010000315.1:0-3796 GCA_902826465.1 uncultured Acidobacteriota bacterium | reverse complement strand
GGCCCCCGGGCATCGACGACGGGGGCCGCCTGGCGCGGCACGTCGCTGCAGGGGGGTGTCGTACGTACCACCACGAGCGACAGGCCCGGCAGTTCTGGTTCGTTCATCGCCTGGCGACGCCTGACCGCATCGGTGGCATCCCGCCCACCGTCCTGCTGCATGTCGATCGCCGTCATCTGTGCCAGCGATTGGGCCCGATCGGCGAGCGTCTGCAGGCGACTCTGCACCAGGTACGAACTGAAGTTCGAAAACAGCAGCAGCCCGCCAAGCAGGAAGAACGCGACGATCAGAATCGCCGGCACGAATCCGATGAAGATGTACGAGATGATCAGCTTGCGGCGGACGCGCCACAGCAGGCGGCGATTCGCAAAGGCGAGTCCGCGCGCGATCAAGAAGGCGACAACGACGAGCAGAACGACCGAGGCGATGTTGTCGAGCGCGCTCAAGATGCCTGGCATCGTTCCGCGCAGGCCGGCGACGAACACCACGAGCTTGACCGCGACGGCAAACAAAGTGGCCCGTCCGATGAGAGCAGACAACGCGCGAGGCATAGGGGGCGTGGACTTGGCGATATTAGACCATGTAACGTACGCGACATCGTGACGCTCCCACCGAATGCGCGCTTCGACACCGTCTGCCTGCACGCCGGGCAGGAGCCGGATCCGGCCACCGGCGCCATCATCACGCCGATTTATCAGACATCCACCTACGTGCAGGAGGCGCTGGGCCGGCACAAGGGCTACGAGTACGCCCGCACCCAGAACCCCACGCGGGCCGCGCTCGAGGCGAATCTGGCGGCCATCGAAGGAGGACGGCACGCGTTCGCCTTCGCCTCTGGCATGGCCGCGATTCACGCGATCACATCGCTGCTGAAAAGCGGCGACCACGTGGTCGTCTCAGACAACGTCTACGGCGGCACCTTCCGGCTGTTCGAGCGGGTATTGACGCAGTACCAGCTGTCGTTCTCGTATGTCGACACCGGCAATCTGGACGCCACGGCCAGGGCCTTCACTCCGGCCACGAAGCTGCTGTTTGTCGAAACGCCCAGCAATCCCGTCATGCGGCTCACCGACCTTCGACAGGCGGCCGACCTTGCACACGACCGCGGCGCCCGCCTGGTCGTCGATAACACCTTCGCCAGCCCGGTGCTGCAGCAGCCGATCGCGTTCGGTGCCGATCTGGTCACGCACAGCACCACGAAGTACCTGAACGGGCACAGCGACAGCGTCGGTGGCGTGGTGATCGCCGCGCACGACGACGATGCCGAATGGCTGAAGTTCGTGCAGAACGCCGCAGGGGCCATCCTCAGCCCGTTCGATTCATGGCTGGTCCTGCGCGGCACCAAGACGCTGCCGCTTCGTATGCAGCGCCACTGCGAGAATGGGCTCGCCCTGGCCCATTACGTCGACGCGCATGCGGCCGTCCGGACGGTCTATTACCCGGGGCTGCCGTCGCATCCGCAGCACGACCTGGCGACACGACAGATGAAAGGCTTCGGAGGAATGCTGGCCTTCGACGTGGGCTCGCTCGAACGTGCCCGCCATCTACTCAACGCCGTGCGACTGATGGCCCTGGCAGAGAGTCTGGGCGGCGTCGAGACCCTGATTTCCCACCCCGCGACCATGACCCATGCCTCGGTGCCGGCGGACCGGCGTCAGGCTCTGGGCATCACCGACGGCCTGGTGCGGATCTCGGCGGGCGTGGAACACATCGACGACCTGCGAGAAGACCTCGAACAGGCGCTCAGGGGGCTCTAAACGGTGGGCTTTGGGCTCTGGGCCTTGGCCGAGCGGTGGCGGAAAAGCTCGACCAGCACCGGCAGCACTGACACGCCCACGATGCCGATGGTCACGAGCGAGAAGTTGTTCTTGATGAGCGGCACGTTGCCGAACACGTAGCCAGCGCCCAGGCACAAGCCAACCCAGGACACTGCGCCGACGAGATTGAAGAACACGAACGAGGCCGACGTCATCTGTGCGGCGCCGGCAACAAACGGGACAAAGGTCCGGACAATCGGGATGAAGCGACCAAGAATCACCGCTTTTCCCCCGTAGGCCTCGAAGAAGACATGGGCCCGCTTCAGGTAGTCGCGATTCAGCAGTTTGTGCGAAATGCCCTGACTATCGGTGGCGTTGAACACCTTCGGCCCGAAGAACCGTCCCACGGAATAGTTCACGGCATTGCCCGCAAACGCGGCGAACGCCAGCAAGCCAAACGCCAGCGTGACACTCAGCGTTCCCGTGGCGGCCAGCGCCCCCACCGCGAAGAGCATCGAGTCACCAGGCAGAATCGGCGTCACGACAAACCCCGTCTCGGCAAAGACGATGAGGAAGAGGACCGCGTAGACCCAGATGCCATAGGTCGCGACGAAGGTGTTCAAGTACTGGTCGAAGTGCAGAACAAAATCGATGAGTTCACCCATGCCGCCGATATTGTGTCACGTCTCCCTGACCCACTGCAGATACGCGGCGCTGCCATCGACGACCGGCACCACGACGAATTCGGGCAGCTCGTAGGTGTGCAGCTCGCGCACCCGCGTCTCGATCGCCGGCACCCGGTCGCGCGTCGTCTTGATCACGAGTTGGTATTCGGTGTCGCGCTCCACTGCACCCTTCCAGCGATACACCGAGGTCATGGGGGGCAGCACGTTCACGCACGCCGCCAGCCGCGCCTCGACCAGGGCGCGCGCCATGGCCTCGCCAAGGTCCGGCGACGCCACGGTGGTCAACACGAGGACGACGTCAGTCACACGCGCACCCCAGCACCCCAGCACCTAAGCACCTTTGGCACCTTTGGCCCAACTTTGCCGTTGTACCGCACACCGGATTGTTGTACTGTTTTTCGGCGTGGCAAAGGCAGACATCCAACGGAAGCAGATCCTCCGGATTCTGTTTGCCCTGTTTGCCGTCGTTGTCATGGTCGACGCCATCGCCGGAGACCGTGGCCTGCTGGCCATGCGCCGTGCGCAGCGGAACTTCGACAATCTCTCAACGGCCCTCGACCAGCGTCGCGCCAACAATGCCCGGCTTCAGGAAGAAGCCCGGCGGCTCAAGGACGACCCGACGGCGATTGAAGAACTGGCGCGTCGGGAGCTGGGACTGATTCGTCCCGGAGAAAAGGTGTTCATCGTGAGAGACCTCAAGGCGTCCGACACGCCCTGAGGCTCACCGTCGTTCGACCCGGCTAGACGTCTTTCTCGCCCGTCCGAATCCGGTAGCTCTCGAGCACCGGGATCACAAACACCCGACCGTCCCCGATTTCCCCGGTCCTGGCCGATTCGATAATGGTCTTGATTGCGGCGTCCGCGAGCGAGTCGGCGACCACCGTCTCGATTTCCATCTTCGGAAGCAGGCTGACGTTGTACTCCTGGCCGCGGTAAATGGCCGTGTGCCCCTTCTGCTTGCCGTGCCCGCGCACCTCGGTCACCGTCATCCCGGAGATCTGCATCTTCTCGAGTGCGGCCTTCACTTCGTCGACCTTGTTGGGTCGAACGATCGCCTTGATCAGCTTCATGGACGTCCCTCCAGAACGCGCTGGAGATTGTCCATCATTTCGCGCTGCTGAGAAACCGAAAGCTTCTGGCCGCCCCGCGTGAGGTGGAACACATCGATCGCCCGGCGCCCTTCTGTCGCGATAAGTACCAGGTCGACATCGCATCCGAGCTCGGACATGACACGGCTGACGCGGTACAACAGCCCAATCGCGTTTTCGGCCACGATCTCGACGATGGTGTACTTCCGCGACGATTCGCTGTCGCAATGGATGACCGGGGCGAAACCCGGCAGCTTGCGTCGGA
>CADEEX010000314.1:3987-5656 GCA_902826465.1 uncultured Acidobacteriota bacterium | reverse complement strand
AGGTCAAGTTCCGGAAGCAGCAGCGCGGCCGCATGTGCGGCAAGGCGTGGCGCGGCTCCGACGTGTCGTTCGGCGACTTCGGCCTGAAGGCCTTGGAACCGTGCTGGATGACCGACCGCCAGATCGAGGCGGCGCGCGTGGCGATGACCCGCTTCATCAAGCGCGGCGGCAAGATCTGGGTGCGCGTGTTCCCCGACAAGCCGATCACCAAGAAGCCGCAGGAAACGCGAATGGGTAAAGGGAAGGGCGCGCCGGACCAGTGGGTCTCGGTGATCAAGCCGGGCCGCGTGCTGTTCGAGATGGAAGGTGTCTCGGAGACGGAAGCGCGGCAGGCGATGAAGCTGGCGTCAGCCAAGCTGCCGATTCTGACCAAGTTCGCGACCCGCTTTGCGCAGGAGAAGGTGTCATGAAGATCACGGAGCTGCGCACGCAGCTGCGCGACCTCGGGGTTGATGAGCTCGGCGCGAAAGAACGTGAGCTGGCGGACCAGCTGTTCCGGATGCGTATTCAGAAGTCGATGGGCCAGCTCGAGGCGCCCGAAAAGATCCGCAACGTCCGCCGCGATCTGGCGCGCGTCAAGACGATCATCCGTCAGAAGCAAGGCTAGGCGAGAACAGCGATGAGCGAAAAAGCAGAAAAAGTAGGCGTCGTCGTCAGCAACAAGATGCAGAAGAGCATCGTCGTTGCCGTCGAGTGGCAGGTCCGGCACGGCCTCTACGGCAAGACCGAACGCCGAACCTCGAAGTTCATGGTTCACGATGAAAAGGGCGACGCCAAGATTGGCGACCGCGTGTCGATCGTCGAGACGCGCCCGATGAGCCGCCGCAAGCGCTGGGCGCTCAAAGAAGTGCTGCGCCCGGCGGCGGCGGTCTAGGAGACACCACCATGATTCAGATGCGATCGATTCTTGACGTCGCCGACAACTCAGGCGCGCGCAAGATCGCGGTCATCAATCCGATTGGCGGTTCAACCGGCCGCTATGCCAGGCTCGGCGACATCGTGACCGCCTCGGTGAAGGAAGCGACACCGGAAGGCACGGTGAAGAAGGGGCAGGTCGTGAAGGCGGTCATCGTCAGGACGGCCAAGGAGCAGCGCCGTCGCGACGGCAGCTACATCCGCTTCGATCGCAATGCTGCCGTTTTGATCAACGACAACCGCGAACCGATTGGCACCCGCGTCTTCGGTCCGGTGGCGCGCGAGCTTCGTGAGCGCAAGTTCATGAAGATCATCTCGCTTGCTCCTGAGGTGCTTTAAGTCATGTCCCGTCTAGCGTCACCCATTCGGAAGAACGACAACGTCCTGGTCATCACCGGGAAGGACCGCGGCAAGCGTGGCCGCGTGCTCAAGACGCAGCCAGACAAGAACCGGCTGATCGTCGAGGGCGTCAACATCATCAAGCGCCACACCAAGCCGAACCCGCAGCGCAACATCAAGGGTGGCATCGTCGAGCGTGAAGCCTCGGTGCATGCCAGCAACGTGCAGCTGGTCTGCCCGGAATGCAGCGCGCAGACGCGGGTCGGGCACAAGGTGCTCGGCGACGGGCGCAAGGTCCGGGTCTGCCGCAAGTGCGATGGAGTGGTCGACAAATGAACCGCTTGAAAGAGAAGTACAAGAACGACGTCGTCCCCGCCCTGACCAAGGAGTTCGGCTACACCAACGTGATGGCCGT
>CADEEX010000314.1:0-3887 GCA_902826465.1 uncultured Acidobacteriota bacterium | reverse complement strand
CGCAAGCTGCTCCAGTTCATCGGGATGCCGTTCCGGCAGTAAGACGACACGCCAGCGCCGACAGTCAGAGCTTAGAGTCGAGAGAGAAACAGAATGGCCACTACCGCCAAGATCGCGAAAGAACAGAAGACACCGAAGTTCAAGGTTCGCCTGCGCAACCGCTGCCACCTGTGTGGTCGCCCGCGTGCCTACATGCGGAAGTTTGCGCTGTGCCGCCTCTGTTTCCGGAAGCTCGCCCTCGACGGCGACGTGACCGGCGTGACCAAGAGCAGCTGGTAATTAGTGGTGCCTGGGTGCTTGGATGCTGTGGTGCGTCGGTCGCACCGGAAGACAGCGCTCCGACGCACATAAGCACTGACGCACCGAAGCACCTTAAGCACGACAGGAATACGAGAGATGACAGATCCCATTTCCGACATGCTGACGCGGATTCGCAACGCCGTCACCGCGAAGCACACGCGTGTGGACATGCCGTCGTCGCGCATCAAGAGCGACATTGCGAAGATCCTGCTGGATGAAGGCTATATCCAGGGGTTCAAGGTTCTCGACGACCCGTCCGCGAAGACCACGGCGCCGGTGAAGTTGCTGCGCCTGTTCCTCAAGTACGGACCGCGCGGCGAGAAGCTGATTACGGGCGTCCAGCGCATCAGCCGTCCGGGACGACGGGTCTACTTCGGCCGGAACGATGTGCCGGAGGTGCTGGCCGGACTCGGCACCAGCATCCTGACCACATCACGCGGCGTGATGACCGGCCGCAACGCCGTCAAGGCGGGTGTCGGCGGCGAAGTGCTCTGCAACATTTGGTGAAGGCTCTGGGCGTTGGGCTCTCGGCTTTGGCAAAGGCTTCGAGTCCAGAATTCAGCGCGTCAGGCCTAGAGCCACAAGCCTAGAGCCTAAAGCCGACAAGGATCAGAAGAGATGTCTCGAATCGGAAAGAAACCAATCGCGGTGCCCAAAGGCGTGACGGTGAAGGTCCATGCCGGCGCGGTCGAAGTGCAGGGACCGAAAGGGAAGCTGACGCAGGCGTTTCCCACCGGCATCAAGTTCGACCTGACGAACGGCGAGCTGGTGGCGACGCCCAACGGCGACAACCCGGACCTGAACAAGTTTCACGGACTGGCGCGCAGCCTCGTGGCCAATGCGGTGACGGGAGTCACCGATGGCTTCAAGCGCGAACTCGACATCGTCGGCGTCGGCTACCGCGCGGAGCTGAAGGGCAAGCAGGTGATTTTTGCCCTGGGCTACTCGCACGCGGTGGTGTTCGACATTCCAAACGGGATTGATGTCGTCATCGACAAGCAGACGCACATCACCGTCACCGGCGTCGATCGTCAGCTGGTTGGCCAGGTGGCCGCCAATATCCGCCGTCTGCGCGAGCCCGACCCGTATAAGCAGAAGGGCGTCCGCTATACCGGTGAAGTGCTGAAGAAGAAGGCCGGAAAGACCGGGGCCAAGTAGCCATGAAGATTCAAACTAAAGACGACCGCCGCCGCCGCATCCAGCTTCGCCAGCGCAAGCGGATTTCCGGCACGACCGAACGCCCACGGCTCACCGTGTTCCGCAGCGTCACGCATATCTACGCGCAGGTGATCGACGACCTGAGCGGCAAGACGCTCGCGTCGGCGTCGAGCGTCGAGCCGTCGCTGAAGGGGTCGTTCAACAAGGAAGTCAAGGGCGGCAACGTCAAGGGCGCCGAAGCGATTGGCACCGCCATCGCTGAGCGGGCGAAGGAAAAAGGCATCACGCGCGTCGTGTTCGACCGCAGCGGCTTCCTGTATCACGGGCGCATTCGTGCCGTGGCGGATGCGGCGCGGAAGGCCGGGCTGGAATTCTGATATGAAAACCAAAGAACGCATCGACCCGTCGCAGCTCGACCTCAAGGACAACGTGGTCGCGATTAACCGCGTGACGAAGGTCGTCAAGGGCGGCAAGAACCTGAGCTTCAGCGCGCTGGTCGTCGTCGGCGACGGTCATGGCGTCGTCGGGTTCGGCATCGGCAAGGCCAAGGAAGTCCCCTCCGCCATCAAGAAGGGGATCGAAGCGGCCAAGAAGAACCTGGTGCGCGTGCCGCTGGCTGGCACCACCATTCCGCACGCGATTCTCGGGAACTTCGGCGCGGGCAGCGTGCTGCTCAAGCCGGCGCCAGACGGCACCGGCATCATCGCCGGTGGCGCCGTGCGCGCCGTGGTCGAAGCGGCGGGCATCACCAACATCCTGACCAAGTCGCTCGGCTCGAAGAACCCGCACAACGTCGTGCGCGCGACGGTCGCCGGTCTCGATTCGCTCAAGGATCCGGTCATGATCGCGCGCATGCGCGGCAAGGAGCTCTCCGAGCTCACGGGAGCATCAGCGTAATGGCGAACCAGCGTACCGACGCGAACGCGGGCGGCATTGTCAAGGTGACGCTCGTCAAGAGCCCGATCTGTGCCCCGAAGTCGCAGAAGGGGGTCGTCAAGAGCCTGGGTCTGCGGCGTATCCGCCACACGGTGGAACTGAAGGACTCGAGCGAAGTTCGCGGCATGATTCACAAGGTCCGTCACCTCGTGGTGGTGGAGTAAACAATGGCTCTTCATAATCTTCGAAAGCCCAAAGGCGCGACGCACTCCAAGAAGCGCGTCGGCCGTGGCCAGGGCTCCGGCAACGGTAAGACGGCGGGACGCGGACACAAGGGCGCGCAGTCGCGCTCGGGCTACCACTTCAAGCGCGGGTTCGAGGGTGGCCAGATGCCGCTCCACCGTCGCGTGCCGAAGCGCGGCTTCAACAACCCGACCCGCGTCGAGTACGACGTCATCAACCTCGACACGCTGGCCGAACGGTTTGCGGCCGGCTCGGTGGTGACCCCGGAAGCGCTGCGTGAGAAGGGGCTGCTCCCGACCAAGCGCAACCGCGTCAAGGTGCTCGGCCGTGGTGAGATTTCGATCGCGCTGACGGTGCAGGTACACAAGTTCAGCGGGAAGGCGGCCGAGAAGATTGCGGCGGCCGGCGGACAGGCAGAGGCGCTCGCGTAGTCCGATACGGGTCACGCGACGTCCCGGTAGCAGCCATGGAAAACAGCCTCAAGAACATCTTCGCCATCACCGACCTGCGGAACCGCGTGTTGTTTACGCTCGGGATGCTCGGGGTGTATCGCATCGGCCACCGCCTCACGGTGCCCGGTGTGAACATCCAGGCGATCGAAGAGCTCGCGCGGCAGATGCAGAACTCGATGTTCGGCATGTACGACATGTTCTCAGGGCAGAACCTGTCGCGCATGACGGTCTTTGCGCTCGGCATCATGCCGTATATCAGCGCGTCGATCATCCTGCAGCTGCTCACCGTGGTGTGGCCGTACCTCGAGCGCCTGTCGAAAGAAGGCGAGCTCGGCAAGCGGAAGATCACTCAGTACACCCGTTACGGCACGATTCTGCTGGCGGTGGTGCAAGGGTTCGGGATCGCGATCTTCCTCGAGCGACAGACCAACGTCGCTGGCGGCTTGCCACTGGTTTACAACCCTGGACTGGCGTTCCGTCTCATGACGGTGCTCACGCTGACGACTGATACCTGTTTCGTGATGTGGCTCGGTGAGCAGATCACCGAGCGCGGCATCGGCAACGGCATGTCGCTCATCATCTACGCCGGCATCGTCGTCGGCCTGCCGAGCGCGGTGTTGCTCACCGTCGACCAGATCCGCACCGGCCAGCTGGGCCTGTTTTCGATGATTCTGCTGCTGGCGGCGATGGCCGCGGTGGTGGCGGGCATCATCTTCATCGAGCGCGGGCATCGTCGCGTCACCGTCCAGTACGCGAAACGCGTCGTGGGCCGGCGGATGTACGGCGGCTCGAGCACGCATATCCCGCTCAAGGTGAACACCGGCGGCGTCATTCCGGTCATCTTCGCCTCGTCGATCC
>CADEEX010000313.1 GCA_902826465.1 uncultured Acidobacteriota bacterium | reverse complement strand
CTTGTCAGGCTTCACAAGACCGGTGACGATCACCGACGTCTCCTGAGACAGGTGATCGGCAAGCGTGAACAGCTCGTCGCCGACCGCCGCCTTCGACATCACGCCCTGGATGAAGCCCGAACCGTCGCGCAGGATCAGGAAGTGGATCTTGCCGCTCGATCGGCGGTTGTGCAGCCAGCCCTTGATTGTGACGTCCTGACCTTCGTGTGCGCCGATGTTTTCGATGTACACATGCATGAGCGAAGACCGTTTCGTTAGTCGGCGAACAGCCGATCCATGATCTGCCTGGCCTGTTGTGCCTGTTTGAGCGTGCCGGCGGCGTTGCCGCGCGCCGGGACCTCGAACATCAGCGCACCATCGTACCCAACCTTCTGAAGCGTCGTCAGTGCGGCTGGCCAGTCGATCGTACCCTCGAACGGGACGAGGTGATCGTCCGTGCGACCGCGATTGTCGTGCAGGTCGACCGCCAGGAGATGCTCGGCGACGGTTTCGATGGCGTCGACCAGGTCGCCGGTGAGGTGGCCATGTCCGAAGTCGAGGCAGACACCGATGTCCGCAATGCCCACCACCTCTTCGAGGAAGTGAACGAGCGGACCCGGCTCCGCCAGATCGGTGCGCGCGACTTCCACCGCCAGCTTCACGCCGAGTGGGGCGGCGACCCGGTGCAGCGCCTCCAGGCTGCGCCTTGCCCCGTCCCGACTGCTCCTGTGCGTCTGGTCAGGTCCGTGGCCGCGAGGCGTGCCGATGTGCACGACGAACACTTCGAACGGGATGCGCCGCGCGATGTGCAGCGCACGCTCGGTCTCTGCCAGCGCTCGAGCGCGCACGTCGGCGTCGCTCGCGGCCAGCGTCAGCGGCGCGACGTGACGTCCGGCGCTGTAACGTTCGCTGACGGGCGCATGCACGCGTGCCAGCGTCAGCGCCGACTCCGCCAGCCATTGCTGCAGATCGGCAACGACCGCGTCGCTGTGGTAGTCGAGGTGGGTTCGTGTGGCGACCAGCTCGATGGCCGTGAACCGGGCCGCCGCGATTTCGCGCAGGTGATCGCGGCCGAGACGCTGGCCGTGGAAGAGATGCGTCGAGATGCCGTAGGTGCGCGGTCCAGACACGGCGCAAGTGCGCGAGGTTAGCGCAACTCCTCGATGCTGCCGGACAGCAGCGTCCGCAAGCGCGCGAAGCGAGGGTAGCGCTCCAGATTGGTGCGCACATAGTGCAGTGTCCGAGGCACGTACTGCAGATACACCGGGTTGCCGCGCGTCGTCGTCTGAAACCCGAAGGTGCCGAGGGCCTTGAGGTTGCGCTGCACCGACATCAGGTCGAACCGACGCCGGAACTCCGGCATCGGCGTGGTGGCGCTCTGGCGGAGCGCGATGAAGAACGCGATCAGGTGTTCAACTTCGTCGTCTCGGAGATCGACGTACGAATCGCGCAGCAACGACACCAGGTCGTAGGTGTCCGGGCCCATGCGCGCATCCTGAAAGTCGATGACGTACAGACGGCCGTCGCGAAACATCAGGTTGCGGCTGTGATAGTCGCGGTGGCAGAGCACGCGCGGCTCTGACGCCAGTTCCTCGACAAGGCTCTGCCATTCTTCGTCCAGCGCCGTGCGCTCCGTGGCGGTCAGGGAGGCGCCGCGGAACGCCTCGAGGAAGTGACGGACGAAGAAGTTCATCTCCCACGTCAGCTTCTCGACATCGAAGGCGATCCGGTAAGGAAGATAGGCGTCTGAGGCGAGTTCCTCACCGCGCCGCTGCATGGTGGCGATAAGTTCCACGGCCTGCCGGTACAGGGCCGAGTGCTCCGCCGCCGTGGCGGCACCAAGATGAGCCTGCAGCGTGACATCGCCCAGATCCGACTGGGCCACAATGCCGTCAGCATCGCTGTGGCCGAGAATGGCGGGCATGGGCAACGGCATCTGCTGCAGCAGCGACGCCACGTTGGCGAACGGCAATGCCGCGAAGTCGATCGGGCCGGCGTGCAGCGCCAGCACCAGTGACGCGCCGTCCTTCGGAATGATCCTGAAGTAGCGCCGGTCCGACGCGTCGCCGGTGAGTGGCACCACGCGTGGGGCCCCCGCGGCGAGCCCGGTCGCCGTCAGGTAGCGGTCGATACGTTCGCGAATCGCCAGATGATCTGCGGCGCGTGAATCGGTCATCGGTCTGCGGAAAATGGGATCGCCTGTAGTTGGCCCTGGTCGTCGTTGAGAAGCACCGCGCTCGTGAACGCGGCTCCGTCGGGCACGACGACACCGTCAGTGACGATGCACGCGTCGAGCAACGCGTGCTCGCCGATGGCGACATCGTCCCACACGATCGTCCGCATGACTTGTGCGGAGGGCGCACAGTGCACGCGGGCGCCGCGATCGAGCCGGCCGGTGGCCAGCGCCTCCGAGGTTCGCAGGTAGTCGTTCACGGTGCCGACATCGAGAAACGATGCTTTGACGACAATGCCGCGGACGCTGCCTGGGCGGTTGAGGATCAGTCGGTCGTAGATGCCGCCAACGGTGCTGGCGACCGTTCCCTGAGGAATCGGCCGGAAGACGTCGGCGGCCGCGAGTTGGACGCCGATGAAGTGGAAGGAGCCTGCAGCCGCGGGTCCCCGGCGTGCGAAGCCGACGACACACCCCCCGTCGTCAAGGAGGACGCCGCCGTAGCGCGACGGCGCGAGGTTCGGCGTCAGGGCCATGGTGACCAGTGCGCCCGACCGCGCGTGCGCGTCCGCGATCTGATCGAGCGGCGCATCCGTCAGCGTGTCGCCATTCACCAGGAAGAACTGTTCGGCGCCGATGATGTCGAGCGCCTGCCGGGGGCCACCGGCGCTGCCGAGCAGCGCGGGCTGCTCCCACGAATAGCGGATCCGCGCGCCGAGGTCGGCGCCGTCACCAAGCACCGCCGTGAGCGTGTGCGGCAGATGGTGCAGGTTGCAGGTGATCGCGGTCACGCCCGAGTGGACGAGCCACTGCACGATGCGGCGCGCCAGTGGTTCGCCGGCCAGCGGCACCGCCGGCTTTGCCCGAACACGGGTGAGGGGATCAAGGCGGGTGCCGAGGCCTGCGGTCAGCAGCAGTGCGGGAAATGGCATCGGCCGCTCAGCGCGTGAACACCATGTCGGTGGGTGTGACGCCGCTGGCGGCACACGCCTGGACGAACAACGCGCGGTACGACTCCAGGACGAAGTCGTGCGGTGCGCGCCCGAGGCCGGCGCTGACGGCGAGGATGCCGGCGTGACTGCCTTCAATTTCCACGAACGTCCCCAGGGGTGTTTCGTCGATCGCGATCACGACGTCGCTCAAGGAAAATTCCTCTCGGTATTTTTCATAGCGAAACGCGACGACCAGGCCAAGGCGTTCGAAGATGCTGCGGAGGAGCGGCCCGTCGCCGACCGACGTCTCGAGCTCCTCGCGCAGCTTCATGGTGGGGTGAGGCACCGGCGTCTTGAACGTCACACAGTGGTTGCCGTCTTCGACGCGCACCCGCAGCACTTCGGCGCGAGACGCCAGCGTGAGGTCCGGCGTGTCATAGACGACGTCCGCCTGCAGGCGTCTGGCGCGCAGCGGCTGCGCTCCGAGGGCCACCACGTCGGCGCGGGCCGCCTCAGGGCTGGCGAACCGCAGCTTTACCTCGCGTTCCATGTGGGCTGGCATGTCAGGCCAATGTACTCGGCGGCGAGGGGAGGCTCAAGGACTGGGGGCAGACGGGGGACAGGGGCGGGGGAGGGATAGGGACGGGAAGACAACAACGGGACGGCAGGACCGCCCGCGCGCTCCGGAATGACCGAGTGCGCGGGCGGCCGTGCTCACGTCGACTATTCCTTACGGACGGTTACGAAGACTTCGCCTTCGTCGCGCCAGACGAGCACGCGGGCGATGCGGCCCGCGCCGACGCGTTGCAGTTCGCGTCCGGCTTCGGCGGCCGACCCAATCTCCTGTCCGTTCACCGCGAGGATCACGTCGCCCTGGCGCAGAGCCCCGGCTGACGGTCCGTCCGGATCCACGGCCGTAATCACGGCGCCGGTGACTCCCGACGGCATTTGCAGGCGGCGCGCCACCTGCGGCGTGACGTTGGTGAGCGTCAGGCCGAAGCTGTCTTGGCCCTGTTCGTCCGGCGCCTGCCGTTCGTTGCCGCGACTCTGGCGACCAGTGCGCTCGGCGTCGAGGTCGAGTTCGGCGACGGTCACGTTGATGGTCTGTTCCTTCGCATTGCGCACAACCTTCAGCGGCACCGTGGTGCCCGGTTTGGTGGCCGCGACCATCTTCTGCAGCTCGGTGGTGTCGGCGACGGGGCGGCCGTTGAACTGCGTCACGACGTCACCAGCCTTGACGCCCGCCTTCTCGGCCGGACCGCCAGCGGCGACCTGAGACACGAGCGCACCGGCGCGAGACTTCAGGCCGAAGTCCTGGTAGCCGTCGCGCGGCACCGCGGTCATCTGCAGGCCAATGCGCCCGCGAATGACCTTGCCCTGGCTGAGTTGCGGCAGCAGTTCGCGGACCGTGTTGATCGGCACGGCGAATCCGATCCCGATATTCCCTTCGGCGCGCGCATTCGTGAAGATCATCGTGTTGATGCCGATGACCTCGCCGCGCAGGTTGAGCAGCGGTCCGCCGGAGTTGCCCGGATTGATCGCCGCATCGGTCTGAATCATTTCGTTGGTGCGCCCGTCGGTCGTGAACGGTCTCGACATCGCGCTGACGACACCGACGGTGACGGTCCAGCCCTGATTGAACGGGTTCCCGATGGCCATCACCCAGTCGCCGGCGGCCATCTGCGAGGAATCGCCGAACTTGGCCTCGGGCAGCGGGTGGTTCGGCATTTCCGTGAGCTGAATCAGCGCGCTATCGGTCAGCGCGTCCTTGCCCACCAGCTTGGCGGCGTAGGTCTGATCGTTGTCCTCGCCGAAGAGCGACACTTCAATCTTCGTCGCGTCCTCGATGACATGGTTGTTCGTGAGGATCAACCCGTCCTTGCTGATGATGAAGCCGGTGCCGGCGGCGACCGTCGTCTGCTCGCGCTGACGCGGACGCTGGCCCCCTGGCGGTGCGGGTTCGCGATCGTCCGGCGTGCCGAAGAAGCGGCGCATCAGGTCGTCGGGCGCCTGGCCACCGCCACCGCTGCCGCCACCGCCGAAGAACTCCGACAGGTCTTGCCCCTTCTGCTTCGACTCTGTCCGGATGTTGACGACCATCGGCTGTTGCGCCTTGGCGACGTTGCGGAACGTCTGGGCGTCGAGCGCGCCGGTGACCGGTGCGCTGTTCATGGGGGGCGCCGTCAGCGTCTGCGCCGACGATTGCGGCGCGAGGTCGAGCCGTGAGGCGATCACCATGCCGACCGCCAGCGACGACACACCGATCAGCAGGCCATAGAAAAGCGTCGTCTTGCGCGTGGACATCATTCCTCCGTGTTACGCGAGTAGCAGAATCTCTGACTGGAGCGGACCCGTCACCACGGCGTCGTGCGCGTGCACGATCATGTTGATCTCGGTGCGGACGCCGAACTCCGGGAAATAGACACCCGGTTCAATCGTGAAACCGGTGCCAGGCAGCAGGCGGCGGTCGTCGTGGGTTTCGTAGTCGTCCATGTTCACGCCCATGCCGTGAACGGTTTCGCCGAGACTGTGCCCGGTTCGGTGCAGGATGGCCGTGGCATAGCCGGCATCTTTCAGCACGAACG